>JANPIG010000483.1:0-2075 GCA_031424875.1 Cytophagales bacterium | reverse complement strand
GGAAAAAGAAGACCAACTATTCAACGCTATCTCTGAACTAATACAATCCAGAAACCAACTTGCCAAACTAGCACTGAGTGGATTTCGGTATGAGATTTCAGAGATTATTAGAACGAAAAACTACGATAAAATAGAACATTTATTTGACAGAATGTTAGATTATTGTTTTGATGATGAAGTTTTGGTAGAGTATAAACGAATACTAAGATACTATTACCCAATCAATCCAGAGAGCGTTGCTTTTTATGTTGAACATTATCGGAAAATGTATGATTCTGAGGAGTTGGAGGAAGAATAAAAACGGGTTACAGGATTTTGTTCTGTAACCCGTTTTTAATTTTATAATTTGTCGCAAATATTGACAACATTTGCGACAAATTATAATTCATTTTGTAACAAATTTTTACTAAATATGTTACAATTCTTTCAGTCAAATAATTTGTTTTTTGTCATATATATTTATTAAATTTGTGACGAAAATTATTAAAAATATGATTTTAAACATTGAAAATCAAATACTTAACAAAATAAAAAAAGCGAAGAGGGGTACGCTTTTTTTTACTGAAAATTTTATCAAAATTGGTTCACCTGATGCCATAAGAAAAGCATTGGAAAGATTGGTTAAAAATCAAGCCTTAGAAAGAGTATCTGCGGGGATATATGTTCGTCCAGAAATCGACCCTTTTATTGGTAAAGTGCCTCCAAATATAGAAGCTATCGCCCAAGCAATTGCAAAACGTGATGGAGCAAGAATAGTTCCTACGGGTGTATATGCACTGAACCGATTGGGGCTTTCTACACAAGTACCCATGAATATTATTTACTTAACCGATGGTTCAGCTCGCAAAGTAAATATTGACAATAGAAATATAGTATTTAAGCGAGTTTCGCCTAAAAATGTGGCAACAGTTGGTGAAATTAGTGGATTGGCAATTCAGGCGTTGCGGACTATCGGGAAGGAAAATGTAAGAGAGGATGAAATTATTAAAATACAAGAATTGCTAAAAAAAGAAAAGCCTACCAGATTGGCACACGACATACGCCTTGCCCCATCATGGATAAGAGCAATCATGCAACCCATTCTAAAACAACCAATTAATGAATAAAGAACTACAATTGTGGGCAACGCTCCCAGAGAATAATAAAAGAAATATACTTTCAGCAATCAATAAGGAAACTAAACTTCCTACCGATGCTATCGAAAAAGATTGGTGGGTTGTTCAAACGCTGCGGTTAATCTTTGAAATGGATTGTGCCGATAGTTTAGTTTTCAAAGGCGGTACTTCTCTGAGCAAAGCATGGGGATTGATTGAACGCTTTTCGGAAGATATTGATTTGGCGTTAGACCGTAAGTTCTTAGGGTTTGAGGGTGAATTGAGTAATCAACAAATTAAGAAACTTCGCAAAGCATCATTCAAGTATATTACGGAGGAATTTTACCCAACTTTAAAAGCTAAATTTGAGGATGCAGGACTATCTGATGTTGAAATAATCATTGCTGAAACTACCGAAAGCGACCAAGACCCTCGGATTATTGAAATTTATTATCCCAGCGTGTTTGATGAACTTGGTTACATTAGACCAAAAGTAATTGTTGAAGTAGGGAGTAGGTCGCTGAGAGAACCTTTTTCCGTTCGGTCATTTAATTCATACGTAGGCGAGCATTATCCAGATACAGCTTTTGCAGATTCGTTTATTGATATTCCAACGGTAAATCCAGAAAGGACATTTTTAGAAAAGATTTTTCTTCTTCACGAAGAATTCCAGAAACCCCTTGATAAAATAAGAACTGATAGACTGACAAGACATTTATACGACCTCGAAAAATTGATGGATACGGAGTTTGCCCAAAAAGCCTTGACAGATTCAAAACTCTATCAAGACATCGTTGCTCATCGGAAATTATATACCTCCATTCGAGGCGTTGATTATGACAATCATAGTCCTCAAAAAATCAATCCAATACCCCCTGATGGAATCATTGACAAATGGGAGAAAGATTATGTTATCATGCAAAAAAATATGATTTATGGAGAAAAGTTATCGTTTTCGGAACTGATAGAGCGTGTGAAAGA
>JANPIG010000482.1:0-3551 GCA_031424875.1 Cytophagales bacterium | reverse complement strand
ATATTTCAAAACAGTTTTCAAATTAAAATCTGTGGATTCAGGCAACAGAGTAAGATTTCAAATCGGATTTCAAAATCCCAAATTTTCAATTCAAGTGTTCCATAAAAATGAGAGGATAAGTAAAATTGTCAATAGTATAAGAATGTGAATTTCAAATTGAATGTGTAGAATATTTCATTGTCTATTATAGTGAAGTTTTATCGATGTGGAAACATTTAAAAAATGTCACTTAAGCCTCCATCTGGTCGAATAGCAAGTTTTTTAACCTTCTAATAAAGTACCAAATAGTAAACAAAAAAGCTTTTTTTTATTTACAGCACTTTTAGGATAATTTCAAGAATCCTAAAAACTCATTACTCGTTTAGTATTCGTTTAGTATTCAGATATTACTCGTTTATTACTCCTTCAGTAACTTTTATCGCTTATTTACTATACTAAGGCTCTAAAATAAGATTTTTCCATTAGAGATTTTCTGGAAATTGTTTTACGGGGGGAAAAAGTAGTTTTTAGGGTAATAGTTTTAATAGGTAATAGGCAAGCGGTGTTATTGTTATCACAATAACGGCTCTCAGGTTCGCATGCATTTGAAAAACGTGAATCAAATTTTTAATAAAATTAATAACAGATATTTTTTATCTCATGAAAATCAGTTTAGGAATGTTTATTGAACTGATTTTGATTTTAGGTTATGAATATCAAAAATTAGTTGCCACACAGTTTTGATGCACTTCAACCATGCACAAAACTAATTAAGTTTAATGATTTTCTTAGTTACTCTTTTATTACCTTGAATGATTTCTACAACATAACTTCCAGCAGTTAGCGGCACAAGATCAAGATTTATTGAGAAAGAGTCCTCGGTTTTTTCAAATATATCATGAAATAAAATTTTTCCCATTGTAGCTTCCAATATGCTCACTTCTATTTGTTCTAAACATGTATTATCAAGCGTCAATTGTAAATTATCAATTGTTGGATTCGGATAAGCATTCAAGTTACTTAACAAAGGTTGCTCTTTGTCTAAACTTTTGTCTAACCTTTCCAACTTCAAGCCATTGTCTAAGACAGAACTAATTCTTGCTTTAGGGGTTGTGCTTGCTATCACAATTTCTGTTGGAAACAAAAACATTGGCGTCTCAGTAACAGTAAGAGAGAATTTTCCACCAACACTTGAAATAGATGCCTCATTCATAGAATCCACGCCTATTCTCGGTGTGTAAATATTAGCTTTAGCTACATTACTGAGGTTTAACGTATAGTTGGCAGTCCGCCCAGTTTCATCAGGGACTACTAACACATAAGCTGATTTTCCATTCAATTCATAACGGTCAACTATTGGATCTTGTGAAATTGTTTCCATATACACATAATCTCCCATCAATTTATTAGTCTGGTAAATATAATCAGCAACAGGTTTACGACTAAGGTCTTGATAAATTAAGCCTGATGAACCAAATTGAATAGGATTGGCAAAATTATCATCATACACTTCATAGAAAAAGCTTCTTTCAACTCCCAAACGATTGTACATTAAGGAAGATCTTAAAGCCCAGTCTGCTTGAGTGATGTATTCTGATTTATTACCAATAGGAATTGCTTTTAAGGGGCTTCCTTGATTCAAATCATAGCCTAATTCTGTAATCCAAACGGGAATATCATTCAAATATTGATGGGCCATTTGCACAAAATCTTTAGCTGTTTTTCCAGCATTTGATACTTCTGGAGCTGCTCCACGAGTAGAGTTACCACTTTGGGTTGAATTACCATTGTCGGCATAAAGATGATAATTAACGACATCCCAACATAAATTTACCGAACCATCAGCCTTATACCCTCTAAATTCTTTGCACCAATCAATCATTCCTCTTACATAGTCTGGCTTGGCGAAAGACAATCCAGCCATAACGACTTTCATATTGGGGTCAGCATTTTTAACACCCACACCAGGCCCCATTGTATTTTTATGTCCATCATAAAAGGCTGATAAATTGGCTGCGTGTTCACGTGCAGTTTGATAAGCATTACGTCCTCTCCACCATTTATCACGCTCATTACCACATTCCATATACTTCACCACACCCAGCCCCACTTTGACTGAGTTAACATTATCATGTGTCCATCGGGGTTTGCTATAAACACTTAATAATGTTTGATCAACATTAGTGTTACTTCCAAAACGAGCTGCATATTGAAAAGCGACTCTTGCTTGTTCAATATAAGAGGCAGGTTCTGTAACTGATTTGCCATATTTCACAGGAGAAATATTATTGTCTCTATCAGCCACAGGATAAGTATTTACGAGCCAGTCGGGTGCGGTTTGAATACAAGCCAAAACTTCGATATCTTCTAATTTACAGCGTTGGTAAATAGCATCATAATTCCATCCACCGTTAAAAGTGGGGTTAAATGTATAATTTCCTTCACTTGCTTCAAGTTTGTCCCAATCAATATAATGGCGAAAGCCACCAAAAGATTTCATTGCTTTAAATTTCTTTTCATCAATTAATGCTGAATTATGTGTATCATAAAAATCCCATTCAAATCCATTTACACCTAAACCTTGTTTCATTCTAATAGTTTTCTTTGGAGCATCAGTAAGTACTTTGGTGCTTGTGGTGTAAGTACCATACAATTCTATTTCAGTAGGATAATTGCCATACGTATTGATGAGTAAATACCTGATATTCGCAGTTGGTGGGTTTTTCAAGACAAATGTATTAGGAGTTGTAGGGTCAGGACCTACCCATTCATTATACAATTCTCCTGTAAATTTAGCAACTGTAATTTTTTTCCAAGTGTCAGTAATAATGGAAAGCGTCATTGGTTGACTTGTAAAATTCCCTTGACCATCACGGAAACGAATGCTTTGAAGTGTCATTTTCTCGTCAGTAGCAAGTGGGTAGTAAGCATCCCAATTATTCAATATCTTCCCCCAACCTAATTCTACATTTACTCCCAAAATACCATCCCATAAACCTTCTAAACCATAATTTACATTGTTTAATTGATACCAGCGTTTGCCATCAATAGGAATTTTAGTTCCTGTAATGATGGGGGTAGTAGGAATATGAACGACTGTCCCAGGTTTGGTGCTTGTGTCAAGAGGTGCTACATTGCCCAATGGACTGGTAGCTGTTGTAGTAGGTGGAAGGCCATAAATTTGTACTTTTTGAGGAATATTATTACCATATTTATGAATAATAACAGCATCTATGTCAAATGGATTTGTGATAACAATATCTACAAATTGCTTGAAAGTAAGTCCTTGGAAGGTGCCAATAAAAATTTTAGATGTTCCATCCAAACCATAAATAGAAACAGGATTATCACTGAAAGTTCCTTCATAATCGTATAAAGAAATTTTTGCAACTTTAGTGCGTTTTTCTAAAGTCAATTTTATATCAACCCATTTAAGATTATTTTCCCATACGCTTTGCACTAAACTCATAAGGTCATCGTTTAACCAAGTAGTATAATTTTGCCCTGTATTTTCACTTGAACTGATATCCGAAATCTTGATTCGTGTTGCGGTTTGACTAAAGCCGACAACA
>JANPIG010000481.1:0-4130 GCA_031424875.1 Cytophagales bacterium | reverse complement strand
CTTTTTGGTCAAACAATTTTCATTTATTAAATCCACAATCCCCAACCATCATCATCAATATTAGATTTATCAAATGATTTTACCCATTCTTTAAAAGAAGGTTTAATTTCATCAATAGCTTCAAGGATAATAAGCATATAGTCTTCTTTTATATAATTATCACTTTGACAAACAGATAAACTTGTTAATAGTAAACGTATATTGTGTCTTGCAGAAACTGCATATTCCATCTTCTTTGAATACTCATTTGTACTCTCAGCTTCTACAATATCGGTTATGATAGCAGCTCCAAATTCTTTAAAGTCATTTTGTAAATTATCTGAAAAATAATCATCTTCAGGCATGGAGGCACAAACAGCAAATAATAATGAATTTATATCATCTGCTTTAACCACAACAGGCATATTCATAATACGCTCAAAATTTTTTCTTTCATCAGGCGTTTCGTCTGGGTCAGGACCAAAGAAGTCATATTCTTCGTCCTCAAATTCATCATCGTCAAAATCCATTTATATATAATGTTTACTATTCTATCTCTTCCAAAAGCCAAAGAATCTGCTCCACCTCAATATTTCCATCTATCTGAATATCAGCTTGTTCGTAGAATTTTAAACGATTTTCATATCTTTCTTTTAATTCATCCAATAGCAGTTCATTAGATTTCTTTTTATTAATCAAAGGGCGATTATTACCCTCAGATTTTTGGATTCTTTTCAGTAAATCTTCAGGTTGAACATTCAGGAAAATACTAATGCCATTGGCTTTGATGAAATCCATATTATCAAAAAAACAAGGCACACCACCGCCCGAAGCAATTATTAATTTCTGATTAGGTGCGATTCCTTTCAAAATCTTGCTTTCAACTTTACGAAAATAATCTTCTCCTTTATATTTAAAAATGTCAGAAATACTGGATAATTCTTGGTTCACAATCAATTCATCCATATCAACAAACTGATAATCAAGGCGTTTGGCAAGCTGTCTGCCCAATGTACTTTTGCCCGAAGAAGGCATACCGATTAGGAAAATATTTTTCATATTTTAAAGATAAGGGTTAAAAACAAAAGAATTTTCAATGTACAATTCTCAACGCTCAATGTTCAAGTAAGGTTGATGTATCAAACTTGAAAATTGTACATTGAACATTTTTCATTGAAAATTCTCTAAAAACTTTTAACCTAAAATTTACTCATTATTTCTTCTTTATCAGGTGTATCCGCATGAGCCCATTTGCCTTTTACAATGCCATCTTGCAGTAACCAAAGTGATGGATTTGAGCGTCCGATAGTCTTCAAAACTTTAGTGTCAGCACTTAATGCAGGGAAAGCAAATTGATTTTCATGACGGAAATTATTAACTGCTTCTTCAGTTGAGCCACTTACAAGCCATACTTTTATATCTGAACCTTCAAGGCTTTTTACTAAACTGCGAATTTTGTCCATATTATCCGTACTGGCTTTTTCTACTACTGGCACAATAATCATCAACTTTTTGCCTGTAAAACTCTCTGCTTTATAATCCGTTGAATCGCCATCTTTCCAAATGTTATAATCTGTAATTTTTGCCTTAGCTTCGTCAGCATTCAAAGTAATCATTTCTTTAAATTTATAGGTCGTATCAGTGGGCATTTCCTTCAAATCAAGGATTTTACCGTCTTTTTCATACTTATACATAAACTGTAAAGGCTCTGAAGGCTTCATATTTTTTTGAATATCCTGTCCCACTGCATAAGGAAGTCCATCGTAAGGAGGATTAAATTTTACCGCATAAATGGCTAAAAATGCACAGAAAATAATGGACATTCCTACTATCATTCCCGTTTTCTTATCGGCAAAAACATTACGTTGCCAAAGGATAATCAAGATAAAAAACAAAAGAACCATATCTTTCCAAAATGATGTCCAAGGCTTTAATTTGATGGTTTCGCCAAAACATCCGCAGTCAGTTACTTTGTTGAAATAGGCAGAATAGAAAGTTAAGAAACCGAAGAAAATGACGGTGGCTAATAGTATCCATGAGGCCGTTTTGAGTTTGTATTGAACCAACAAGCACACGCCCAAAACCAATTCTAGAGCACACAAAAAGATAGAAACATACAAAGCATAAGGAATCCAAAAGTGCCAAAAACCCGCCATTGCAGGGAAATCAGTAGCAAAAACATCAAAGTATTCTTCTAACTTGATTTCTGTCCCTACGGGGTCATTGAGCTTGATTAGCCCTGAAAAAATAAAGATTACGCCAACAAAAATTCTGGAAAAATGTGCAATAAATTTCATCTGATTAATGATTTTGATATAAAATAAAAACAAAAGTAATGATGGATTATTAAAAGACTTGTTAATGCAAAGTTAATATGGTTTGAATGAAAGAATAAAACATCACCTTTTACAATTACGAAGATGATAATATTTTTCCTCTTTTTGTTAATAATCTTCCCTTTTATCAGCTCTACACTTAACAAAGCTATTCTAAATCCAGTTATCAATACAAATCCAAACCTTTTTAGAAGATGACAAAAACCCTACGCCTTATCCTTGGCGACCAACTCAATCATCAACATTCTTGGTTCAATCAGACTGACTCAAATATACATTACGTCATGATGGAAATGCGTCAGGAGACTGATTATGTGAGGCATCATATTCAGAAAATTATTGCCTTTTTTACCGCCATGCGAGCCTTAACGGATGAATTACGTACCAAAGGCCATCAAGTGATTTATCTAAAATTGGATGATAAAAACAATACACAATCCCTAACAGAAAATCTTTTAATTATCATACAAGACCTTGATATTCAAAAATTTGAATATCAATTGCCCGATGAATATCGTTTGGATGAACAGTTAAAAGAATTTGCTTTATTATTAGCTGGTAAAAGTATTGAAACGAATGTTTTTGATTCTGAACATTTCCTGAGCGAACGCCATGAGTTATCCGATTTCTTTAAAGATAAGAAGTCCTTTTTGATGGAAAGTTTCTACCGAATGATGCGGAAGAAATATAATATTTTGATGGATGGGAAGGAACCATTGACGGGTCAATGGAATTATGATGCTGACAATCGAAAGAAGTTACCTAAAAATCATCGTCCTGTCGAACCACTTACTTTTGACAAGGATGTTTCAGAGATTCATAATTTAGCACAAAACCAAGAAATCAAAACTATTGGTCGGGTAAATTCGAAGGCTTTTATTTGGGCAACTTCTCGAACAGAGGGATTACAATTATTAGATTTTTTTGTAGAAAATTGTCTCGAACTTTTTGGTACTTATGAAGATACCATGCACCCTTCCTATTGGTCAATCTATCATTCAAGATTATCATTTTTGATGAATGTGAAATTACTTTCTCCTTTGGAAGTTGTACAGAAAGCCATAAGTTATTGGCAGGAAAATCAAGAACGTATTTCTATCGCCCAAATTGAGGGATTTGTTCGTCAAATTGTGGGGTGGAGAGAATATATGCGTGGAATTTATTGGGCCAAAATGCCTGATTTTGAACAATTTAACTATTTTGAATACGACCGAAAATTACCATCATGGTTTTGGACAGGGCAAACCAAAATGAACTGTTTGAAACACGCTATTGGACAAAGTTTAGAGTATGCCTACGCCCACCATATACAACGATTAATGATTACGGGAAACTTTACTTTGCTCACGGGTGTTCATCCTGATGAAGTAGATTTCTGGTACTTGGGCATTTATATTGATGCTATTCAGTGGGTTGAAATCACTAATACAAGGGGTATGAGTCAGTATGCCGATGGAGGAATTACGGGTTCAAAACCTTACGTAAGTTCTGCTAATTATATCGATAAAATGAGCCATTATTGTGAAACGTGTTATTATGATAAATCTAAGAAAATAGGCCTAAAGTCTTGTCCATTTAATAGCTTTTATTGGAACTTCTACGACCGCAATAGAGAAAAATTGGTTAAAAATCCACGAATTGGAATGGCTTACGTAACGTGGGATAAAATGCAACCTGAGCAAAAGGTAGAAATCTTGCAGCAAGCGGAAATTTATTTGAATAACATTGAAAATTTATAGGCCTTTGGACACACGAATGCCTGCCGCAGACTTTTACAGAGTTCAGCACAGAGTTTCACAAAGTATTTATACTTTG
>JANPIG010000480.1:0-4759 GCA_031424875.1 Cytophagales bacterium | reverse complement strand
CAAATCACCTCATTGCAGTGTTTATAGAACCTTACCATAATCAACATCAACAAAACGAAAAACGTACTGGCTGGATAGAAGTCGTGTGTGGCTCCATGTTTTCGGGTAAAACCGAAGAACTTATCCGTCGATTAAACCGGGCGAAAATTGCTAAACAAAAAGTAGAGATTTTCAAACCCGCTTTTGATACTCGTTATCATGAAAACGATATCGTTTCGCATAACTCATTATCTATACGTTCATCGCCTGTACAGGCTTCACAAGAAATTCTTTTACTCTCAGGCGACTGTGATGTTGTGGGCGTAGATGAAGTGCAATTTTTTGATAATGAGATAGTTGAGGTAGTGAACAAACTGGCAAGTTCTGGCAAAAGGGTTATAGTAGCAGGGTTAGATATGGATTTTCAAGGAAAGCCCTTTGGCTCGATGCCCGCCCTAATGGCTATTGCTGAATACATCACCAAAGTACACGCTGTTTGCGTAGTTTGTGGAGATGTAGCCAATTATTCCTATCGAAAAACAGCTGCTAAAGAGCAAGTAATGCTTGGTGAGACCGATAGTTATGAAGCACGGTGCAGAAATTGTTTTCATCTTTAATATACCTGTATTACAACTATTTATAAGAAATATTTGTCTTTAAAGAAAACAAAGCAATCTTATGAAAATGGTCCAATTCATTCTTATCGCAACAGCACTTTTATTCTCATGTGCTAAATCTCAAACGGTGAGTCCTGATGTGCCACTTTCGGGTAACTGGGGTGGTGAAGATATTGCCTTAGTTTCTTCTGATACGAAAACAACCCTCACTTTTAATTGTGGATCGGGTGAAATCAACAAGAAAGTTATTCTTGTTAGTAATAAGTTTTCTGAAAAAGGAACCTATCTTCAAATATTCGGTAATATTCCAGCAAATTATGATGCAAAACCTGTACCCGTATTATATGAAGCAGTTTTTGCTGGAGATACATTAACCTTAACTATGAAGTCGGAAGATGGCAAAACGACCATGGGTACTTATATGGTTAAAAAAGGGGCGTTTGGAAAAATAAATCGTTGTATGTAGATTTTGGGGATTGAGGGATTTATATCCGACAAGTGGGTTTTACAACCAAAGTGGGTTCTCATCACCGCATTTATTCGAATTTTGTAAAGGCTAAAATTGTAAGTTTTCTTTAACCTACCCGATTAAGAATTTATTTAGAAGGCTTGAAATGGGCAGATATCCACTGGCGAGAATTTTACGTCAATTAGGCAATTGATGATAAGGGATTTATGTTGGGGGAATAATTCCAATCTCTCCCAAAATCCTTAAAAACTCCTCATTCAAATCAGTTTTTAACTCAATTTTTTCATTTGTAAAGGGGTGAATGAAAGTCAATTCTGAAGCATGAAGAAGCATTGTATTCAAGCCAAAACGTTGTTCAAACATCTTGTTATGCTTACATTCTCCGTGGGTTTTATCACCGATTAGATAGTGCCTCATCTGAGCAAAATGCCTTCTGATTTGGTGCATTCGCCCTGTTTCGGGCATAATTTCTGCCAAGGAATATCTTGACTTTGGGTATTTACTCACTTCAATATCCAACTCTACTTTTTGTAAACAGCGATAATGCGTAATAGCATCTTGAAGTTCTCCGTTTTCTTTGGCAAGGGGTCTATCGGTCATACCTACATCGGGTAAATATCCTCTGACCAAAGCTAAATATTTCTTCTGAACTGTATGTTCTTCAAATTGTTTTTTGACTAATTTATCAACCTCTTTCGACAAAGCAAACAATAAAATTCCCGAAGTTTTACGATCAATTCTATGGCATGGGCTAACCCAACAGCCCAATTGGTCACGCAAGATTTGAAGCGCAAATACACTTTCTTCTGCCGCAATAGGTGAGCGATGCACCAGCAAATTATGAGGTTTATTGATAGCAACCAGATTTTCGTCTTGATAAATAATTGGCAGGATAATTTCGTTCATCCTGCAAAATTGCCATTTTTTAGGTTTAAATAAAAATGTCACAAGAATACCTTATGACATTTCTATTGTAAATTTAAAATTTATAAAGTCATAAACTTCCTGCCAAATTATCTTCAACCTCTTCGTCTGCGCTTTCCATCGTGTTTTTGGCGATAGATAGCTTTGCTGTTTTGAGCCTGTTCGTGTTTGATATCCGCTCTTTCTTCATGCGTAACCACGCCATCTGCTTTAGCTTCTTTAATGTCTTGATGCGTCTCTCCTACTCTATGGCGCATTTTGGCAGCTTCTTTTCGAGTCAATGAGCCATTTTTTACACCATTCTGAATTCTGTCTCGCTGATTTTCTTGCAGTTCTTTTATGACGGGCGTTGCCGTTTGGGCAACAGTATAAGCAGACATTCCTGCCACCAATACCAAAGAAAAAAATACCTTTTTCATAACAAATGTTGGGGTTTATGTTAAAATTTGCTCTTGGATTGGTTAAGATGAAAGAAGGTTTAATTACTACCCAAAAAACCGCTTACTCAAATTTATGTATTAAATTTGCAGAAAAAAAAGCAATGCAAGAATCAAAACAAATAAAAGAGGCTCTACGTCATTTGTACGAAGGAGAAGTTTGGCACGGACCAAGCATCAAAGAGATTTTGGTAGATATGACTGCCCAAGATGCTGTAAAAAGAATAACTCCCAAAAGTAAAAATATTGCTGAATACCTTGTGCATATCACGAATTGGCGGATTTTTGCCCTTGAAAAGCTCACAGGAGGTGATTCTTTTGATATTATCTTAAATTCAGAAGCTGATTGGTCAATTATTAATGAACTGAGCGAAGAACGTTGGGAAGAGATTTTACAGAACTACGAAGAGGCTCAAACTGAACTCTTGGAAGTAGTTGATACTTATACAAATGCCAAATTGGAAGCCATAGTACCAGGCAGAAAGTACTCGTTTTATACCCTACTTCACGGTGTAATTCACCACGATATTTATCACTCTGGACAGATGATGATGTTGAAAAGATTGGCGGCGTAGAACTGAAACCCCATATTAATTACTCTCATGAATCCAAAACAGATTTTTAATTTTGTTAAATCCCAAGAATAAAAATCGGAATTAGCACAATTGAGAATAATTATTCTTGATTATGAACTGACTGAGGAGTTGACCTGGGACTGTCCTTGCTATACTTTTCAGCAAAATAATATCTTTAAGTTCTTACATTAACTTTTTCATAATCAAATAGTTAGCAACTTACAACAAAAAAAATGGTGATATAACTTTTAGTCATATCACCATTTTTTTATAAAATGTTCGCTCGAAACCTTCTGTTTCAAATCCTGTTTTCTGAAAACTCCATATTAACACTTCCATCGGTATTTTTAATTACCTTCATATACTTCTTTTCTTTTTCTTCAAATTTTGGAAAAGTAGGAAATGTCTTGACGGCTTCTAATTTTTGTTCTGATGAAGAAATATTATCAGTTAATTGATAAACAGACTCCTTAGGTTCTGAAATTACCTTCACTAATACATCACCAGTTCCAGCACTTACCAAGCCCAAATCTTTGGCTGCGGCATAAGAGAGATCAATCAATCGAGTTTTTAGATGCGGACCTCGGTCATTAACACGAACGATAGTTGTCAAACCATTTGCTTTGTTAGTAATTTCCAATAAGGTTCCGAATGGATGAAATCTGTGAGCGGCAGTATGCTCTTTGGCTCGGTAGGTTTGCCCACTTGAAGTACGTCTGCCTTCAAATTTATGAGCGTAAAATGATGCTTTTCCTGTGGCGACTTTTTCGTCTGGAAGTGAATTAGTTAGGAAATTAGTAGCAAAATAAAGCGTAACACATAAACTTTTTAGAATCATAATTGATGGGAATAATGCATCAAATGTTTAGCACTCTTTATCAAGTAAATTGTTCAAAATCAAACACTTACACTTCATAATCAACACTCAATCCATATCCTCTTTTGTGAAAAAATAATACAACTTTTGATATTTGAAACACCTAAAATTGCTTACCCAAAATGAGTTTATCTATACTAATGAACTACAAAATTACTCACAAATGACAGTAAATCCAAATTTTAAATTTTGTCAATTTGATGTCCAATTTTATAAAGCAACTTCCATGGTTGAAAATACAATATCTATTATGATAGAATTTCTCTTAAGTTAAATTAATAAAGTAGTCATTCCATGAATGTATGCCTTGAATGATGGGCAGGACAATTATTAGCTCAAATAATCATTACTACAATTCAAACCAAAAATAATGAACTCATCCAAAAAAAAGAATAGTTTTTTATAATAAATAATACATCGTTATACAAAGTATTATTTATTATTATATATTTGTATTATGAAAAATGAATTTCTAAAAAATTGGGATACACAATTGAAGAAAGGCTTGCTACCTTTCTTTGTGTTGCAGGCACTTGAACGTAAAGAGTGCTATGGGTATGAGTTGATTCAAGACCTAAAAAATTCGTTGGATATTGAAGTTACAGAAAGCACTATTTATCCCCTTTTGATAAGATTGATGAAGGAAGAACTATTGGTGCATCAATGGGTGGAACAAACTTCGGGAATTCCTAGGAAGTATTATTTTATTACGGATGAAGGGAAAAATAATCTCGCAGAAATGAAGAAAAATATTGTAGAAGTTCTTTCAAAAATTAAAGGATAATGAAACTAATCGAATTTAAAAATACTGATACGCAAAGGATCTATAATGATTACATTAATCGTAGTAAAAGAGCGGTAAAAATCCTTTCTGCCGAAGA
>JANPIG010000479.1:0-2941 GCA_031424875.1 Cytophagales bacterium | reverse complement strand
TTTGAATGGACCTTCAAGAGACTTTGCCGAAAGTTCTTCTAACATTGCTTTTGCTTTTGGATTGGCATTGGCTCTAATTTATTTGCTATTGGCAGCACAGTTTGAAAGTTTCAAAGATCCTTTTACGATTATGCTAACCGTGCCTTTGGCTTTGGCGGGTGCTTTGGGATGTCTCTGGTTTTTTGGACAAACCATTAATATTTTCTCGCAAATCGGGATGATTATGTTGATTGGTTTGGTTACAAAAAATGGAATTTTGATAGTAGAATTTGCGAATCATAAAAGGATGGAAGGACTGTCAAGATTTGATGCCGTTGTAGAAGCAGCCTCACAAAGGCTCCGTCCCATTTTAATGACCAGCTTGGCAACTTCATTAGGAGCATTACCTATTGCGCTTAGTTTGGGTGCGGCTTCAACAAGTCGTGTGCCACTTGGAACCGTTGTGGTTGGAGGAATTTTGTTCTCGCTGTTTCTAACACTATTGGTGATTCCCGCCATTTATACTTTTATTTCAAGCGATAAATACATTACGGAAGAATCAAAATTGGTAAACGAAATTGACGCTCCCCTTGAAACTCATTGATTTTAATCATTTACCAGATGAAAACTTTTAAAAGAAATATGGCTTTTTTTGCTTTATTTGCCTTGTTTTTCAAAGCAAATGGCATTGTTGGTCAACAACAAATTACGCTGAATGATGCTATAAATCTTGCTTTAAAGAACAATTTAGATATTCAGATTTCCAAAAATAACGTCTCAGCTGCCAGCATTAATAATCATATTGGCGTAGCGGGCGGCTTGCCCACCGTTACAGCAAGTGCCAGCACAAACCAACAATTGACGGGCTTGAACCAAGAATTAAGTAATGGTACTACTACCAATCGCACTGCTGTAATGTCTAATAATTCAGCAGTTGGTGTGGTTGGTTCATTTTTACTATTTAATGGTGGAAGAGTTTTAGCGACGAAGAATCGTCTGGAAGAATTACAAAATTTAAGTCAACAACAGTTGAATGCTACCATTCAGAATACCATTGCCGATGTTATGTTGAAATATTATGCGGTAGTGCAGCAACAAAATTTTGTAACGACTCTCAATCAATCAATTGAAGTTTCTAAACAAAAGCTTTCCTTAATTGAAACTCGCAAAAGTGTTGGGTTATCCAATGATGCGGAGCTATTTCAAGCACAATTAGATTTGAATGCCCAAGTTCAGTCTCTGCAATCACAGAATATCGTGATTAATCAGGCTAAATCAGATTTATTAAGAAGTTTGGTTTTACAACCCAATTCGGAAATCATAGTTAGAGATACCATAATTGTGGATAGAAACGTAGGTTGGGAAGCTGTTGAAGTAAATTTAAAAAAGAACCCAAATGTATTGACTGCTGATGTTCAAATAGTTATAAATAAAATTATTGAGAGAGAAGTAAAAGCAAGACAATTTCCCTCTATCAATGCAAATGCTGGTTATAATTATAACTTGAACCAAAGTACAGCAGGTTTTACCTTATTAAATCAGATTTACGGACCTTTTTTAGGCTTGAGTGTTAGTATGCCCATATATACAGGAACGGCTAATGTAAGACAATTAAGGGTAGCAAAAATCAATACCGAAAACGCAAAATTGCAAAGAGAAGTGATTGTTCAGAATTATCAAAATTCAGCTGCAAAGGCATGGGAGGCATACATAAGTACCATTCAACTAATTGATAATGAACATAAAAATTATCAAATTGCTCAAAAATTACTGAATCTTATAACCCAAAGATTTCAATTAGGTCAAGGTACTATTCTTGACATCCGAGAGGCTCAACAGAGTTTTGAAAATTCAGGATATCGCTTAAATAACCTAAATTATAATGCAAAGGTAGCAGAGATAACATTGAAGCAAATTGCCAATCAGTTAGGAATTTGAATATTAAAGTATGCTATCAAAATATCTTATCATACCTGCAAATATTGCTTTGTCGGATTTCATAAATTCTATTTGTGCTAAAACCTCATTTTTAAAATCAGTGTCAATCTCTTGTAGAAGGGTTTTTTTGTAAATTCGAAATTCTCTATAAGTTTGAAATCTAAAATTTGCCAGTTCAACCCGATTGATTCCATAATAATCCTCCATTGCTTTGATATAGGGCTTTTGACCAACATTTTTGGGAATGATTTTCACTTCTTTTATAATATCATCTGCTTTGTAAGCAATATAATCTGCTGGATTATCAAAATAAGGATTAATCAATAGTGCCGTTTCCAATTGATGATTTTTCAAGAAAGTTTGTAAAGTATAAAGCCGGTTAATATTAATAGGATCTGGTGAAATTTTTCCAGCCATTGATTCTAATTCCTGAACACTTGAATCATTCCGTACTGAGGGGGCTGAAAATTGTACCCCATTAATCGGAAAATTATCACTTTTATATATTTGGTTACAAATCTGGCAAGCGTATAAATAGTTGTCGTAGGTATAAGCAAGCCACCAATAAACGCTTTTAGGTCGGTAATGTTCAACATCACCATGTGCTACTACTGCAGTATTAGCTTCACAATAAGCGCACTTCTCAAAACTTTCTTTTTTCAATTGTGTTTTCGCCAATTTCCAAAAAGTACTATCAAAACTGATGGTATTGATAATACTATTTAACTTGTCTTTTTGAGCTTTTAGCAATTCAAGATCTTTTGCACGTTTGCCAGCACCCCTATACTTTGCTTTGATTGATGCTGTAGTTCTTAGTCGGGTTAGTGTTATCATTGCCTATTTGATGTTTAAATTGGCTTCTATGCGAGCTAATAAGTCAAGACTTTTTTCAGAAACAATGGACATATCACGCTGAGGCAATCGAGTCTTTAGATTATTTTCCAAAGACTTCAACCTTTTCCCCTCCTCCGCTGACTTTCTGGTTTTGGATTTCAGAAATTCATACTCATTTTTCGCTTGTTCA
>JANPIG010000478.1:0-1459 GCA_031424875.1 Cytophagales bacterium | reverse complement strand
ACGGTAAATGTAACAGTTTATCAACCCATTTATATTCCAACGGCCTTTTCACCTAATGCCGATAACCTGAACGACCTCTGGGAATTGGCAGGCATGGAAGCCTATCCAAATGCTGAAGTCCAGATTTTTAATCGATGGGGCAATGTAGTCTTTTATTCAAAAGGAACCTATAATCTTGCTCCTTTTGACGGAAATAATACTAACAAACCCCTCCCTGAAGGTATGTATGTTTATAAAATAAATCCCTTCCCCGACCGCCCTGATTTTCAATATAAAGGCACTTTTATGTTGTTGAGGTAAAAACTACTCCTCTGTTACCCTCCTCATCTTAATATTCAACACCTCTACCAACAGCGAAAATGCAATAGCAAAATACAGATAGCCCTTTGGAACAGACCCTACATGCGAGTTGAAAATAGACACATTTGAATCATGAGCAGACTCAGCAACAAGCATAAAACCAATCATAATCAAAAACGCCATACCTAACATTTGAATAGATGGATGGCGATTTACAAAATCACCAACTGGACCCCCAAATGCCATCATAATCAATACTGAGAAAACAACTGATAAGATCATAATAGTCAAAACCTGGGTCAGGCCAATCGCCGTTAAAATTGAATCAATAGAGAAAACGATATTGATTAAAGCAATTTGAATCACCACAGCAGTTAACTTATCAGCAGCTTTTGATTTGGGTGTATCTTCGTGCGAACCTCCTTCCAACTTGTCATGGATTTCCGAAGTAGCTTTATATAATAGAAAAAGCCCCCCTATAAACAGAACCAGACTTTGCCCAGAAATATCCGCATTAAACCAACCCAAGCGGATATGCGTAAAGGGCTGTTGCAACGAAATGATGAATGAAATACCAAATAGTAAAACAATTCTAAAAAACATTGCCAACAACAAACCAATATTGCGGGCTTTGGATTGCTCTTTGCGAGCCAATTTATTAGCGGCAATCGAAATAAAAATGATGTTATCTATTCCCAAAACAATTTCGAGAAAAGTAAGCGTGATTAAACTAACAATGCCATCGGCGGTAAGTAATTCTTGAAAATCCATAATAAGTATGTTTTGGTTTTATGCTACAAATTTATCCACTTTGCACCACAAACAAAACTTCAATAAGGACAAAAGGTAAGTTTACTCGGTTTTTTCTTATAAAATATTGATGAATTGTTTTTCAAAAAAAACATACCACATCTCTCTGTGAAATGGGTAAATTCAGCTTTAATTTGTAGTTTTGTGGTATATTTTATAATTTCAATGTTTGGGGTTAGTTATTGGTTAATGGTTATTAGTTAATGGTGTTTTCAATTACCTAATTAACTGATAATAAAATAATCTTTGATTTAATTATTGAAGTTTTATTTTCCAATAACTAATAACCATTAACTAATAACAATTCAAAAGAAAGCCATTCCTAAAAATACAAAAATTCATGAAATTC
>JANPIG010000477.1:0-5635 GCA_031424875.1 Cytophagales bacterium | reverse complement strand
ATTATTACACAACCCTCAATAATTTCAGTAATACTAACCCTTTCACGGGTGTAAGTTTAGGACTGGGGGCTGAATTGAGTTATGGAAGGGGATTTCAACTTTTTGTAGAATCATACTTTCATTCAACATTTACCAGCATAGTAAACAATATGCCAATCAGGACATACGTGAACGGAATGGGAATGAAGTTTGGCGTTAATTATCAGTTTTCAAAGAAATTGTATTTTACGTAATCATCTTATTTTCAGTTAATTAACTCAATTTTTGCAAATATTATTTGTAAGAATTAATTTTTTTATTTTTTCACCCCACTATTTTTATTTAAATGTTGTCTTAACTTTAATATACTGCAAAAAACAAAATCTTATCAAAAATGGATATTCAAGAAAACATTAACAGAAACGAATTTTTAAAAAGCCTTGGCTTAAAAGGTGCATCATTAATGGCTGTTTATTGTGGAATGGCAGGTTTGACTTCCTGCAAAAATGAAGCATCTGGTGTAACGCCAAATGTTGCCGCAGGAACGGAATTGCTGAGCTTAGATTTGAATACTACAACAGCTTTGAAAAGCGTTGGAGGATATATTCAAAGCAACAATGTAGTGGTAGCACAAGTGAGTTCGGGAAAGTACATGGCAGTAACCCAAATTTGTAGTCACGAAGGAAAAACGCAAGTGATTTTTAAAAGTGGAGAATTCTTTTGTACCGCCCACGATGCAAGATTTGATACCACTGGAAAAGGCTTAAATGGTAATGGAAGTGGTGGATTGAAATTATACACTGTAACGGTTACGGGAACAACTTTAAAAGTTACTGCCTAATCTAATTAATTAGGGTCAGAGTGTTACGGTAAGAAGATAGCGAGTGTTTATCCCCTTATTTTTTGTTTTAGCGAAACACAATACTGTGCAAAGGTTTTAATTAAAAATAAAAGCGTTAATTTGGAGTTGCAACAAAACCAAACAACGCTTTTATGAAGAGTCAAACCCTCGTGAGTGCGATATTAGGCAAAATGTCTAATGTAAGCAAATGGCAACGTAATTTTCTTATCCATTGGATACCTTTATTTATGAGTATCAAAGGTCGTATCAATTTCAGGCAGATGTCTCGTTACGGCTGTTTTAGTGATACAACTTATCGAAATAATTTTTATAAATCGTTTGACTTTGGGAAATTTAATGGCGAACATATTAAACAAAAAGGTACTGGTCATCATATAATTATTTTTGATCCGAGCCATATTCGTAAAAGTGGGAAACATACTTTTGGGAAAGGTCGCTTCTGGTCAGGCTGTGATAGTTCAATGAAACAAGGTATTGAAATTGGCGGAATTGCAGTTGGAGATGTTGAACATCACACTGCTTTTCACTACGAGGCAATCCAAACCTCAAATGCTGAAATACTCAAAAAAGAAAACACGAACCTACTGATTTACTATGCCAATTTGATTATCAAACGTAAGGATGAATTAAGCAAATTATCTAAGTATTTAGTCGTAGATGCATATTTTTCTAAAAAGACTTATGTTGATAAAGTTTTATCAGAAACGATTTTTGAGATAATTTCAAGGCTCAGAGATGATTCAGTATTATTTTATATACACGATGAAAAGCCTACTGGTAAGCGTGGAAGACCCAAACTTTATGCTGGCAAAGTCGATAGTAAGAATCCTGCCATGAACCATTTTAAGATTGTTTATCAAGATTCAAAAATCAGAATTTTCTCCGCCGTGGTGTTTGCAAAAGCTCTTGGTAGAAAAATAAAATTAGCCTTGGTTCAGTATCTTAAAGAAGATAGTCCCAAGATAATAAGTACCAAATTGTATTTCTCAACGGACTTAGATTTGCCAGCTTGGTACATCGTCAAATATTACAAACTGCGTTTCCAAATTGAGTTTATCGATCGTGATGCTAACCAGTTTTCAGGCTTAGAACATTGTCAAGCAAGAAGCCAAGAAAAACTGTATTTTCACATCTATACTGCTTTGACAACGGTCTCAATTACCAAAAGTGTTCACTATTTATCTATTCCAAAAGAACAAAGGGAGTCTTTTTCAATGGCAAATGTGAAAACACTTTATCACAACCAGTTATTGCTTGAAAGATTTTTTGACGTGTTCGGAATAGACCATAACATACATAAAAATAACCCAAAAGTTAAAGAACTATATTATTTCGGCTCTATTGCTGCTTAAATCATTTCACAGTATTGAAACAGAAATTAGAGCAATTAATTTTAGATTTTAACTCAATAATAACTACTAAGATTACATGAAAAAATTTAGCCCATATCAAGAAGAATCTCTGAGAATATTTAAACAAAACCAATTTTTTAATATCGAAACGAATCAATTATTACATCAGCAATTCTTAGCTTTGTACCCACAATTAAAATGAGATAGAGTTTAATCAAATAATTCAAAATGTAGTAGATTGTTTATCTTCCTTGATTTCGATATTTAAAACTATAACATTGACAATCAGGCAAATAGGCCTTGAGAGTATAGTTCAAGGAAAACAAGAAACATTTTATTTTCAAGTATCTAATATAAAAATGAATGAACTTTCTGGATTACTTGTTGAAAAATGAACTTTCTGGATTACTTGTTGAAAATGGATATGAAAGGAAAACTTGTGTATCACTGTCATATTCTATCAAATGAGGATAGTGGAATGATGCAAACCATTGAAGTAATAAAATAATTAATCAACATATAAAGAATCGACATGAACCCAGCACACTGGCACCTTTTAGTAAATCATCTACCCATAGTAGGCGGATTGCTTGCAACGCTTATTTTAGCTTATGGCATTTGGCAAAAAAATGAAGTAATAATGAACCTGAGTTATAAATTATTTATTTTTTGTGCGGTGTGTAGCCTAATCGCAAGTAGTACAGGCGAAAATGCAGAACATTATCTTGTAAAATTAAATGCTCTGGATGAAAATTACTTGGAACGCCACGTTGAAGCGGCAGACATTGCTAATTACGCGATGATATTAGTAGGAATTTTATCATTAAGCACACTAATATCTGAAAAAATTAAAAACTTTAAATATTTGTCATACGCTATCCTATTATTGTCAATAATAACGTTTGCACTAATGGCGAGAGCAGGAAAGTTTGGAGGAGAAATAATGCATAAGGAAATTAGAGTTGACAATTTAAAAATTTAGGAAGCAATAAAATCAATTATAGTAAGTTGGAATGGTATTAACATTTTTTTATTTTAACAATTGTTGCCTGAATAACGCCCATCATAGATTATCAAAATTTTTAAAAATCCTATATTCATGGAAGAAAAACATTTAACAAGCTCAGAATTTATAAAAGATATAGTCATTGGCGTTTCAGATGGATTAACCGTTCCTTTTGCTTTGGCAGCGGGGCTTTCAGGGGCAGTTTCAAACACTGGAATTATAACTACCGCAGGAATTGCGGAAATTGTAGCGGGTTCAATTGCAATGGGATTGGGGGGTTATCTGGCAGGAAGAACCGAAGTAGAACATTATGATTCGGAACTTAGGAGAGAGTTTGAAGAAGTAAAGCAAGTTCCTGAATTAGAGAAACAGGAGGTACAAGCAGTTTTTGCGAGTTACGGATTAGATGAAAGTAGCCAAAAAATGGTCGTAGATATTCTTTCAAAAAATGAAGAAAAGTGGGTGAACTTCATGATGAAATTTGAATTAGGCTTAGAAAAACCTGATGTAAACCGAGCCAGAAACTCTGCTTTAACGATTGGTATTGCTTATATGGTTGGTGGAATCATTCCACTTTCACCCTACTTTTTTGTGTCGGATGCTCAAACTGGCTTACTATATTCAGCGGTTTTAACTTTAATTACTTTATTTATTTTTGGATATTTAAAAAGTAAAGTTACAGGGCAGAATCCTGTTTTTGGAGCATTCAAAGTTATGTTAATTGGTGCCGTGGCGGCTGGTGCTGCGTTTTTTGTGGCAAGACTATTTGGGTAAAGTAACTTATTGAATAAATTTGGCTTAGACTTGAAACTAATCAAAATATTCTACTGTTTACAATATTAAAACCAAAGGTTTTTAAACCTTTTAAATTTAATAATTGAAAAAAATAATTGCCATATCTATTCTTCTGTCCTATCAAATGGCGACCACTGAACTTTATCAGTTGTTGAAATTGCCGTTTTTGGTAGAGCATTTTATGGAGCATAAAGAACAAAATAAACACATCACTTTACTTGATTTTTTGTACCTTCACTATGCTAACGGAAATGTCAAAGATGCTGATTATGAGAAAGATATGAAGTTACCCTTCAAAACTCAGAATAATCATGTTAGTATAAATATTATTGGTATTGTGGCGAGTTCAATTATGAAAGAAATTCGTAGCCCTAAGTCTAACTTTGTACAATCAAAATTAAATATCCTCTCAAAAGAATCATTTTTCTCATCCTCTTACCTCTCCAATATCTGGCAACCGCCAAAATACTGTTAATTCCCTTTTTGTGTTTAATATCTCACGAATACTCCGTATTTGGACTTTCGTGTATTCTTAAATTTTAATCAAAAACTGATTATCAGTATCACTTATGTTAAATAAAATCATTGAGTTTTCCATCGGGAACAAACTCATCATAGGGCTTTTTGTTATTGCCCTTGTCGGGTATGGCGTTTACGAAACGACCAAACTACCCATTGATGCCGTGCCAGATATTACCAATAATCAGGTTCAAGTCATCACGGTTGCCCCTTCATTTGGTGCCACTGATATTGAACGTCTGGTAACTTTTCCAATAGAACAAGCCAACAGTAACATTACTGGGTTAAAGGAAATTAGAAGTTTTTCTCGTTTTGGATTATCGTTAGTAACTATCGTTTTTGATGATGCAACCGATGTTTACTGGGCAAGACAACAAGTAGCTGAAAGACTGCAAAAAGTTCAGACTATCATCCCGCCAGGTATTGGAACTCCTGAGTTGGGACCCATTTCAACGGGTTTGGGCGAAATTTATCAATATGTAGTTCGCCCCAAAGATGGTTACGAAAATAAATACGATGCTACTGAACTGAGAACTATTCAAGATTGGATTGTTCGTCGTCAGCTTTTGGGCGTGAAAGGCGTAGCGGAAGTTGGAAGTTTTGGCGGTAAATTGAAACAGTATGAAATATCGGTTAATCCTAATAAATTACAAGCTTACAATTTAACGATTAATGATGTTTTTACTGCCTTAGAAAAAAATAATCAAAATACGGGTGGAGCATACATTGAAAAAGGTCCTACCGTTTTGTTTATTAGAAGCGAAGGTTTAATTGGCAATAAAGCGGACATTGAGAACATTGCTGTCAAAGCAACATCAAGTGGAGCTCCTATTTTTATTAGAGAAGTTGCAGACGTAAATATTGGTTATGCCACTCGATACGGTGCAATGTGTTACAACGACAAAGGCGAAGTAGCGGGAGCCGTAGTAATGATGTTAAAAGGGGCAAACAGTAGTGAAGTAATTAAAAATGTTAAAGAGAGGGTTGCCCAAATTCAAAAAACACTTCCCGAAGGCGTTATTATTGAGCCATTTTTAGATCGCACAAAAATGGTAAATAATGCCATTGGTACGGTTGAGAAAAACCTAATGGAAGGAGCTTTAATTGTGGTATTTATTTTGG
>JANPIG010000476.1:0-3689 GCA_031424875.1 Cytophagales bacterium | reverse complement strand
CGATTTTTCAAAGTTAGTAGAAGAGGAAGGCCTTAAGCAAGGTGCCAAATATTTTCTTGAAAATATTAAAACACACTTGGGAGACGAGAACATTGCTACTAAAGTGGGTGAGGGTGATTTTGCAGATATTATTCTTAATCGGGCTGATAATTATAATTCAGATTTGATAGTGTTGGGCTCGCACAAGAAAGGGTGGTTCGAAAGAATGATCGCAGGAGATGTAGCTGGACAGGTTTTGCAACAAACAGAAATACCTTTATTGATTGTACCAATTAAAGAATAAAAATTTTTTATCATATAATCTTAACATAACATGCAATCACCAGAGAATAAGGGTATTGAAAAATTAGTAGAGATGGTTAAGGATATCAGAACTTGTATGTTCATGACAAATCCGGAAACTGCGGGCAGTTTATCAGGAAGACCAATGGCTGTAAATACAGTGGATAAGGACGGTACGATGTGGTTTTTTACTAAAAAATCTTCTAATAAAGCTGACCAAATAGAGGCGGATTCAATGGTATCACTTGCTATAATTGATGATTCTGATGGAATTTATTTGATGATAAATGGAACCGCTAATCTTTCGCAAGAAAGAGCAAAAATGGAAGAGCTATGGAACCCTTACGTGAAAGCTTGGTTCCCTGAGGGATTAGAAGACCCAGAGCTAATGTTAATAAAAGTTACCCCTAAAGATGCTAACTACTGGGATAGTTCATCTAATGCAATGGTTGAAATTTATCATACTTTAAAAGCAATTGTGACAGGTACGGTGAGCAATGAAGGTGAATACGGCAAAATTAATATTTAATCAAATACACACATAAAAAAAACAAAACCACTGAAATGAGTACAGTTAGATTACCATTTTATGCTAAGGCATCACTGATATTTATCGGAATTATTTCCTTTATTGGTACTTTATATATTGGTAAAAGCATTATTGTTCCTATCATTTATGCAGGAATATTAGCAACTGTACTCAGCCCTTTGGCTATGCTCTTGGAAAAAAATGGGTTTAATAGGGTTTGGGCAATCATCGTTTCTATTTTAGTAATGCTGATTATACTGGCATTGTTGGGTATGTTTTTTTATTCACAAATTGATATGTTTACTGAAACATTTCCGAAGTTAGTCGAAAAAGTTTCTGTGACACTCAATCGTTTTGTTACTTGGTCGTCTGAACATTATAATGTTAGTCCAAGACGTTTGAAAGGAACTATTACGGAAATGGAAGCTGAGGTAATGAATTATGGAAAATCTTCAATCGGAGCTACATTGTCAATCTTTGGTGATATTCTAACATTAACTTTATTGATTCCAGTTTACATTTTCATGATTCTCTTTTACGAACCCTTACTTTTAGATTTTGTAAGGAAATTATTCGGAAAATCTAATTTAAAGGAAGTAGAATCGGTTATGATTTCTACCAAGTTTATTATTCAAAAGTACCTTTCTGCACTGATGTTAGAAGCTGCTATTGTGGCTACTATGAATTCTGTAGCTCTATTAATGATTGGAGTAGATTATGCCATCGTGTTAGGAGTCATGGGAGCTATAATAAATATTATTCCCTATATAGGCGGAATAATTTCTATTGCATTACCCATAATAGTGGCAATGGCTACTATGCCCTCAGCCAGTACTTCAGTGGTGATTTTGATAGCGTATATCATAATTCAATTTATTGATGTTCATTATATAGTTCCTAAAATAGTAGCTTCAAAAGTAAGATTAAATGCGCTTGTATCAATAATCGCTGTTTTGACGGGAGGCACTATTTGGGGAGTGCCTGGTATGTTTTTATCAATACCTCTTACTGCAGTAGTAAAGGTGATTTTTGATCATATTGAAGATCTAAAGCCATGGGGCTTTTTATTGGGCGATACAATTCCAGCTATAAGAGTCATGAAAATTAGAACTAAAGACAAAGAAAAAGAAGTGCAAGTAACTGTTTAATCTTTAAATAATTATAAAATGAAACCTAACATTGGAATTGCGGAGAAAGATTTGAAAGCTGTTATCGAATTATTATCTAACGGTTTGTCTAATGAAGTAATGCTTTATACAAAAACACGGAAATTTCATTGGAACGTATCCGGAGAAAGTTTTATGGAATTCCATAAATTATTTGAAGTTCAATATACACAACTGGAAGAGGCCATAGATGAAATTGCCGAAAGAATCAACAAATTAGGAGGCAAAACTATAGGAACTAATAAAGAATTTGGAGAAAGGTCTGTCATTAAAGAATCCCCAGGCGAGTATCCAGATTCAATGTCGATGGTGAAGGAATTATTGCAAGACCATGAAACAATTATTAAACAATTACGCAAGGATATTGATGATTGTGCTGAAAAATATAATGATGCAGGCACATCTGATTTTCTTACCCAAAAGATGGAAGATCATGAGTCTATTGCTTGGACATTGAGGAGATATTTTAATTAATAGCAAAAGGGTATTAAATTTTAATTTTCATTTGTTTGAGAATTTATAAAATAGCATCATACCCAAAGAGTTTTCAAAAGAATTGTTATAGAATTACTGCCGAGTCCATCAGGACTAACCATTACTATATCACTATATATACCGATGTAGAAAGGGCAGTTTTCAAGGAAAAGAAAAGCCAATAGAAGGTTAAGCAATCATACATTAAAATAATCTCAAAAATTAAAAATAAAGGTTTTAATCTTGATATGATAAAGATGACTGTCCAAGAATAATTACCCCCAGAAAACTCATGAAAGAATTAGAAAATAAAGTTGCTATCGTTACGGGTGCGGGTTCAGGTATAGGTAAAGCGGTTGCTCTTTTGTATGCAATGGAAGGTGCTAAGGTGGTGGTATCTGATGTGAATGAAGAAGGTGGAAATGATACAGTAAATCAAATTAAGAAGAGGGGGGGAGAGGCTATGTTTATTTATGCAGATACTGCAAAACAAACTGACCAGCAATTTTTAGTTGATCAAACTTTACGTCAATATGGAAGTCTCCACATAGCTTGCAATAATGCAGGTATTGGTGGCCCTCAAGGTTTGACAGGGGATTATCCCATTGATGATTGGGATAAAGTTATAAGCATAAATTTATCGGGTGTTTTCTACGGAATGCACGCTCAGATACCTGCAATGCTGTTTTCTGGCGGTGGAAGTATAGTAAATATGGCTTCTATTTTGGGTTCAGTTGGTACTAAAATGTCTCCTGCTTATGTGGCAGCGAAACATGGAGTAGTAGGCTTAACAAAAGCTGCAGCTTTAGAATACGCCGATAAGAAAATTCGAATAAATTCAGTAGGACCAGGATATATTAATACCCCCTTGTTAACAAAATCATTGGATGAGGCAAGTATGAATGCCATTGCCGGATTACATCCAATTGGACGCTTGGGAACCTCCGAAGAAGTGGCAGAATTAGTATTTTGGTTAAGCTCAATGCGTTCTTCCTTTGTAACGGGGTCATATTATACAATAGATGGCGGCTATACTGCCCAATAATTCTCTTAAAAATTAAGTTATGAAAGTTTTAATGATTTTGACTTCCCATAGTGAGTTAGGAAACACAGGTAAAAAAACTGGTTTCTGGGTGGAGGAATTTGCTTCGCCTTATTATACGCTAAAAGATGCAGGTATTGAGATTGTACTTGCTTCTCCGAAAGGTGGCCATCCCCCCATTGACCCTAAAAGTGCT
>JANPIG010000475.1:0-2699 GCA_031424875.1 Cytophagales bacterium | reverse complement strand
GTTATCATCATAAGTGTCTAAACCAACTTTGTAAATAGCCGAAAACTCTTTTGAAATTTCCAAGTTGAATGTAGTAGCTGAAAAGAAACGATTTACATTACCAGTAGTTTTATAGTTATTCAGAATCCATCTTGGATTTGGGATATCGTTTCCACTTCTAAAATAAACTGAACTTCCATCAACTGGATTTTCGTAGGGCCAACTCGTTAAATCAACCTGACGTGGTGTGTACATTACGTTCGCCAATACTGAAGGGAAATCATTAGCATTATTTCCTTGTCCAGAACTCAAGGGAGGAGAGTTTTGGTCAGTATTTGTGAAACTGAATGAGGTATTTACCGTTAATTTCTTTGAAAGTTGAGCATTAATTCCTAATCCCAAATTTAATCTTCTCAATCCATTGTTTTCAATATAACCTTGTTCGTTATTGTATCCCGCTGAAACGTTATAGCTTACTTTTTCCCCACCACCTGAAATATTCATCGAAGTATTTGAAATCAAACCTGTTCTGAAAAAATCACTTACGTTATTTGGGAAAAACTGCATTTTGTATGGACTAACAGAAGCCACATAATCAGCCATTGCCGCTCTGGTTGCAGTATTCGTCAAAAACGCATAAGGGTGTGTAGTGAGGGCAGTATTAGTATTTTGTGAAGGGTAAATTTTTGCCTCCTCCAATGAAGGTCCCCAGTTACTGAAAAAATATCCTAAATTCTGCTGGAATCCCCCTACGTATGAATTTTGATATTTTGGCAAATGCACGGTATTAGTAAACAACGATTGAGTAACTGAAAATTCTGTCTTACGAACTTTTTTGCTACCATTTTTTGTGGTTACTAAAATGACACCATTACGACCTTGGTCACCATATGTAACGGTAGCAGCCAATCCTTTTAAAACAGTCACGTTTTCAATATTATTTGGATCTATATCTAAGAAGCGACTTGAAGATGATTGTCCTCCATCGGTGAAACCTCCCCTTGAATTTGTATTCGAGTTAAAAGGAACACCATCCACCACAAAAAGCGGTTGAACAGAACCTGTGATTGATGAATAACCACGAATTGTGATGTTGGTTCCAGTTCCAGAAACTCCTGATGTTGAAGTTACGTTTACTCCAGCAATTTTTCCTTGTAATACTCGGCCAACATCCGCTTGAGGGCGATCTTCGATATTCTTTTTATCAATAGATGTTACTGAATAACCTAACGCACGTTTTTCACGTACAATTCCTTGGGCTGTTACAACAACTTCTGATAATTGCTGAATATCACTTGCTAAAACTACATCTATGTTTGATTGAGCGCCAATAGCAACTTCTTTGGCTGCAAATCCAACAAATGTGAATTTTAATGTGCCACCAGTTGAAGTAACTGGAAGCGAATAATTACCAGAAGCATCAGTAGTAGTTCCTTGATTGGAACCTTTCATTTGAACTGATACACCTGGAAGCCCCGAGCCATCCTCGGCTGAGGTTACTTTACCTGATACTTTACGATCTTGTGCAAATGAATTTACACAAATACTAAAAACAACAAGAAAAGTCATGAGTAATTGTTTCTTCATGTACTTGTTTTAGTTTGGTTAAAAATTTGTTAAAATGATAAAAAGTAAATAATTGTAAAAATAGCATTTTTGTAAATACTAAACAACATGAAATACAAAACAAAATTTGGTTATGTCTATAAATACTTGCAGTTCATAGGTATTTTAACTCATTTCATAGTATTTTGTTTTGAATTTACTGATATATAGCTCGTATGTGAGCATACTATAATTAAAAATAAAATAAAAAAAGCGAGCTTTATTGGCTCGCTTTTTTTTTAAAAATTTGGTTATAATTTAATAACCTTCATTTTGTACCATATTTTTGTTGGCATCGGTTTCTCGTAGAGGAATTGGGAATATTAACTTTGGAGAATTAAATGCCCAAGTCGAGGTCTTATTTCCATCTACTTTCGTGATAGTTTGTTTATTACGTTTAATATCGTGAATCCAATGTCCCTCAAAAGCCAATTCTAATCTTCTTTCTTTTAAAATTGATGTTAAAGTAACGTTCGTCAAAGGTTTTGCTTTAGCTCTGGTACGAATCCGATTAATATCTTCCAATGGAGTGGGTCCAACTGGAATTCCACCAACTCTGAAATTACCTTCCGCTCTTGTTAAGTACATTTCCGCCAAACGGATCAATGGTATAATGGTTATTCTTTCTTTCCATTTTGAAGTAAAAATATCTCCCGCATTATAGAAAAATAGTCCTCGGCTATCTCCCACATCATAGCTATTCAAATGTTGATCGTTAACAATTATATCACCACGACCCTTCTGTGAAGATGAAGCAAAGAATGTATTTAATTCATTGACAAAATCTTGATCATTATTTTGAAGAGCAAAAACATCTTCGGTAGAATTCGCTTTGTTGTTAAAGGCTGAATCAAAAATATCGTTAAGTGCATATTTGTTAGAAGTGATGACTCTGTGTGCAGCTTGGCGAGCACCATCATAATTCCCTTGCATCAAATAAACTCTTGACAATAAAGCAGCGGCTGTTGATTTGGTAGCATATACATACGATGACTGAGGTAAAAGCGGCAATAATGATTCGGCACTTGTCAAATCCGCAATCACTGCTTTATACACTTCATCTACTGTATTTCTTTTAACGAAGTTAGCTTCACTTATTTTGGTGGTTGGAGTTG
>JANPIG010000474.1:0-2666 GCA_031424875.1 Cytophagales bacterium | reverse complement strand
GTTTCCAATGAAATTAATAATCAAAAAGTAATAATTGATTGGTTCAAATGTCATTGCGACCAAAGGGAAGCAATCTGTTCGCTTACGAGAAATAATTTTCAAACTTAATGGTATCAATCTGACAGATTGCTTTCTTTTGGTCGCAATGACATTTGAGATACACTTTTAGCAATAAAATAACTAAGAATCACCCCCACCGAATAACAAATCAAATCGCTCCAAAGAAAGCCAAAACCTAAGACTAAACCACCCAAGCGAGTATCACGGATTTCGTCAATCCATGGCTCGTGGTATAATTGACTGAATTCTATTAAAAAGCAAAATATGAGGGCATAAAAAGCGGTTCTTTTAGGCTCTTGGGCAAATGAAAACTTGAAACCCCAATAAATCATAGCTGCCCAAAGCACATCTCCTGCATATAATTTCATCCATTCATTACCATATTGCCGTGTTACCAAACCTATGGGGATTAAGGAAATAGCTATGATTAGGGATAGGAGTCTGATTTTTTGCATTTTACTTTACTATGTGATATTGACACTTTTTCTTACAAAACCCCCTCCAAATCTTCCAATCTAATAAATTCCCCACTTTGCGTTTTCATTCGTTGCGTTCCTGCATAAATCACATATTCAGATGATTGTACTTTTTCATTGGCAAGTGATTTCCAATATTTCAAATTTTTAAAAAAATCTTTCGACATTGTCATCGAGGATTTTACTTCAAATACTTTGAGCAAATTGGGCATTTCTACTAAAATATCTACTTCTTTTCCTATATGATCTTGCCAAAAATAACACAATGCCTCTTTACCTTGGTTGTAATGGAATTTTAATATTTCAGTCAATACTAAATTCTCAAAAAGTCCTCCTCTCAAATAATGACTTTCTACTTGTTCTACTTCCTGAATATTGAGTAATGAGCAAGCTAAACCCGTATCATAAAAATACATTTTAGGTGATTTGGTAAGCCTTTTATTGAAATTTTCATAATGGGGCGGTAATAAATAAAGCACATAACTTGCCTCCAAAACTGAAATCCAAGATTTTATGGTATTCACCGCTACACCACAATCATTTGCTAAAGATGAATAATTCAATACCGTCCCAATTCTGGCCGCACACAATTTTAGAAATCGAGTAAAAAGGCTTAAATCACTCACATTTTTCAAAGTTTTTACATCCCTTTCTAAATACGTTTGAATATAATTTGGATAAAAATCTATTGGATTAATATTTTTATCGTAAAGTCTTGGGTATAATCCTTTGAAAATCAATTTATTAATAGAATTTTGCTCAAACTCAGTATGCTGAATTTCTGAATAACTAAAAGGTAATAATTTAAAAAGTGCCACTCGTCCAGCCAAAGACTGAGTAATTTTTTCCATCAACAAAAAATTCTGAGAGCCTGACAAAATAAACATTCCAGATTTATCAGAAGCGTCCACAATAGTTTGGAGATAAGAAAATAGTTCGGGTACTCGTTGAACTTCATCCAAAATTGCTCCGTCTGGATAATTTGATAAAAACGTCCGAGGGTCAGTTTCGGCAAATAATCTTACATCTGGATCTTCCAAAGAAACATAAGGTTTATTGGGAAATAACGTTTTGACCAAAGTAGATTTACCAGATTGTCGTGGACCAGTTACCACAATAATTGGGTATTTAGTAGAAAGTTCAAGGACTTTTGTAGCAATTTTTCTATTAATCATATTGTTTTTTCTTTACAAATTTGCAATTAAATTGCAAATTTGTAAAGAAAATTTGATATTTAAAAGGTTTCATACCCCCAAAGCCACCAAAATATCCTCCTTAATATCCTCAATATGCTCAATTCCTAAAGACATTCTTAACATATTAGGTTCTACGCCCGCTGTAACTTGTTCTTGTTCAGATAGTTGCGAGTGCGTGGTGGAAGCTGGGTGAATAATCAACGTTTTGGAATCGCCTACGTTGGCTAAGTGCGAAATTAGTTTTAGGCTGTTAACAAAATTCTCGGCAACCGCACGGTCACCTTTCAGCTTGAACGAAAGCACGCCTCCAAATCCACGAGTCAAATATTTCTTGGCGTTGGCGTGATAAGGATGGCTTTCGAGTCCTGGATAATTGACCGACTCTACGGCTGGCTGTGTTTCCAACCATTTTGCCAAAGCCAAAGCATTTTCGCAACAACGCTCTACCCTTAACGAAAGCGTTTCCAAGCCTTGAAGCAACAAAAACGAGTTGAACGGACTCTGCGAAGGACCCCAATCACGTAAACCCTCTACTCGGCAACGGATGATAAACTGGATATTGCCAAACGGTCCGCCGATGCCAAAAACATCGTTCATCACCAAACCATGATAACTTGGCGAAGGCGATGTAAACTGCGGATATTTTCCATTGCCCCAGTTGAAAGTCCCCGCATCCACGATGACCCCACCCATGGAAGTACCGTGTCCGCCAATCCATTTGGTGGCAGATTCTACCAAGATGGAAGCCCCCCATTTCAAAGGCTGGCAAATAGCCCCGCCCGCCCCGAAAGTATTATCCACAATTAAGGGTAAATCATGCTTTTTCGCTAAAGCCACAAATGCCTCAAAGTCAGGCACTGAAAGCCCTGGATTGCCAATTGTTTCTAAATAAATTGCCTTGGTTTTGTCGTCAATCAAAGGCTCAAAACTTGCT
>JANPIG010000473.1:0-2860 GCA_031424875.1 Cytophagales bacterium | reverse complement strand
GAAAATTTCAGCCATTTCTATTTGTACAATATTACAACCAGATGAAGAAATCACAAGAGCTGTGTCCAAATTTGAAAGATCAAAATTTCGAAGAATTCTATCGGCTAATCCTGGTATATTCTCCAAAAACATAGCCTGACGTTGTCCGTTCGCCCCTACTACTAAATTATGAAAGGTTAATGAAAGCTCAACAATAGGATTGAAACCTGCAAAAGAACCATATCTTGGCCACATTTCTTCAACCATGATACGGCTATGTCCACTCCCGAAAACATGAACCATCCTCCCCGCCAAAATACTATTAGCAAAGATGCGAGCCGTCTCTTTTATTTGTGTTTCTTGGGCTGAAACCGTTTCGATAATGCCCTTACATTTTTCTAAATAATCTTGTATTACGTTCATGTGTTTAGTTGTTGATTAGTTGAGGTTTGATTTGTTGAATGTTAGATTGCAAATATCTGGATTGATGAGAGGTTATTCCCATTAAATTTTCAACAAATCAACAACTCAAACTTCAACAATTTTTTTTTTCTAATGCAAAGCTTGCCGCCCCGATTGCCCCAGCCATATCACCAAAATGTGCTTGTACGATTGGCGTAGCGTGTCCGCCTGGTCGCCATTCGTAGAGTTCCATAAATTCTGATAAGGCTTTGTAAAGGCCTTCTTCGGCTTGAGCTATTCCTCCACCCAAAATCACGACTTCAGGAGAAAGGATATTAATAAGCGAACAAATTCCGATTGCTAATTTTCGTACTGAGTCCAACCACAACCACGAAGCCACAGGGTCGTTTTGATGATAAGCTTCAATAAGTTGATAAGTGGTCTTATATCTACCAAACGAGCGTTTTTCGATGGTGGCATTGCCGATACAATCTTCCAAACTTCCAGGTACATTCGTAATATCTCTATCTCCTTGATTATCAATGGTTATATGGCCAAAATGTCCTGCTTTTTGGAATAATCCTTGATGAATTTTACCGTTCAGAATCAAGCCCCCACCTACCCCCGTTCCAAGAGTAAGGAGGATGGCATTATTGATACCTTTGGCAGCGCCAAACTGGATTTCAGCAATAGTAGCGGCTTGGGCATCGTTCAAAACATGAACTGTTTGCCCGAGGTATTTCGACCAGTCAAAAAACTCCAAACCCTGCAAACGTCCAGGCATATAGGCAATGCACGTATTATGGTCATTTGGTAACCCCGGGGCAGATAATCCAATTGATGAAATGGCCGTTTCTTTACTCTTTTCTTTCAATTCTTTTACGGTATTAAAGATGGCTCTTTTCCAATCATTTGTGCCAGATTCATGATCATGAGTGGGATGATATTCCTGAAAAATTATATCTCCCGCTTGATTCATCAACACTGCCTTTATCCAAGTTCCGCCGAGGTCAATTCCTATTATATTCATATTTTAATGGTTGAAAATTGAAAACTAATACTGCCCTTCGGTATGACTCCAACCGCCATCTATCGAAAGAATCTGTCCTGTAGTAAATTTTGAATAGTCTGACATGAAATAGATTGCTGCACCGTCCAAATCAGAAGCGTGTCCGTTTCTGCCACCGTCCAAGGGTTGTTTAGTTCTAATAAAATTCATGATGAATTCATCGCCCGAAGCACGCTTCGACATAGGCGTTTCTACCAAGGCAGGAGCAATTACATTCAAGCGGATATTATATGAGGCATAATAAGAAGCCGAAGATTTTGTAAAGCCCATAATTGCTGCTTTTGTAGCAGCATAGGCATGAGTGGTAAAATATTTTGGAGAAGGTGAATATCCTAAAACTGAACCCATATTAAGGATTGTGCCAGCCTTGCTTAATTCCATAAATTTCCGAACGGCCGCCTGATTTGAAAGAAACATTGAGGTAAGATTGAGGTTGAAGGTATAATTCCAGCCTTCCAAAGTGATGTCGTGCAAAGGACCATCGCCCATACTTCTGCCAGAGCCTCCCGCCACGTGATAGAGGCCATCAAAATCTCCGAAAGTGCTGATACACAACTCAATAGCATCTTTTGAGGTTTCGGACTTTGTGGCATCGGCATTGAAACTTATGACCTTTTTACCCAAATCAGCCTCAGCCTTAAGGCAACTTTCAAGCTTCCTACCTACTACCACAACCGATGCTCCTTCTGCTACAAAAGCCTTGGCAGCAGATAATCCCAAGCCTGTTGTACCCCCAATGATGACTATTTTTTTATTTTCTAACCACATATTTTACAAATTGCAATGAGCTTTTTATGATAGAGACTTTACTTTAAATTTATACTCAAAACCATTTTTTTGTAATTTCAAAAGGTTTACAAAAATCTAAAAAAGACTTTATGTTGGATAATATTTTGTTTTCAATAAATAATACTTTTTTGTAAAAACGGAACAGGCAAAGTAGCAAAATTCTGCCTTGTTATCAGAAGGTATTGGAGCTAATAGAATGAAAAAAATGAGTAAAGCCCTTGCACGAGTATATCCGTGCGAGGGCTTTGGGGGGTGAATTAATGATAAGACAAAGTAAGAAAATTTTTCTTATATTATATTAGGTAAAAATACCTGTTTTACAACCGTTTAATAATATTAGGAAAACAGGTATTTTTACGCATTTTTTTTTCCTAAAAATTGAATAGCTTTGTAAGCACCCTGGTATTGTTGGCGGACGGTATTGGGGTGGTTTTATCTTTTAACATATTTAAACAAAAAACAGAAATGGATAGTAATTTAGAACCCCACCCTCCTCATTATCATTACCCACTCGTGATTGCCCAAGAAGACACAAGGCGTTGGAGAAAAAAGCATACAGTTCATGCCTTTGCAGTGGACAAACAAGAGCTTTTGGATGTTATCGGAGAGGTCTCAATGGAT
>JANPIG010000472.1:0-2169 GCA_031424875.1 Cytophagales bacterium | reverse complement strand
TTTCAAAAGAGCTTTTACGGTTTCTAAAACTTCCTCCAAGTCAGTAATAGACTCTATTTCATGCCCATCAAAAGTAATAAAATAGTAACTGTTTTTTAAAAAGAAAACCTTTACTTTGCCTTCATCATTTTTGAAGATTGCTTTTTCTCCTGCCTTAAGGGCTCGTAATTCGGTTTGGATATTTTCTGGTGTTGGCTTCATATTTTTTTCATACAAAGGGCTTCTGAAATCATCCAGAAGCCCTTTTATTATTTTAAAAACATATTTTCTTATAAAGTACGTTTCGTTTCTTTCAATTCGTAACATTCTACAACGTCACCAATTTCAAGGTCATTGTAGTTTTTGATCGAAAGACCACATTCGTAGCCAAATTTCACTTCTGCCACATCATCTTTGAAACGTTTCAGCGCTGAAATTTCTCCTTCATGAATTACTACGAAATCACGAATGACACGGATTTTGTTAGAACGTTTCACTGTTCCATCCAATACATACGCACCCGCAACCGTTCCGACTTTCGTAATTTTGAATACATCACGGACTTCAATATTTGCTGTAATAACTTCTTCAAACGTTGGAGCTAATAAACCTTCCATCGCATCTCTCACATCGTCAATCGCTTGATAGATGATTGAATAAGTACGAATCTCGATTTGTTCATTGTCTGCCAAACGACGAGCATTTGTACTTGGACGAACTTGGAATGCCACAATCACGGCATCGGAAGCCGAAGCTAATAATACGTCTGATTCTGAAACTTGTCCTACTCCTTTGTGAATAATTCTTACTTGTACTTCTTCTGTAGATAGTTTTAACAATGAATCTGATAACGCTTCTACTGAACCATCCACATCACCTTTCACAATTACGTTCAATTCTTTGAATGTACCAATTGCCTTACGACGACCGATTTCTTCCAGCGTAATGTGTTTACGAGAACGTAAAGACTGTTCACGAATTATCTGCTCACGTTTGTTTGCAATCTCACGAGCATCACGCTCATTTTCAACTACACTAAGCTTATCCCCTGCATTTGGAGCGCCACTCAATCCCAAAACTTGTACTGGAGTTGAAGGTCCTGCGGTTTTAAGTTTATTGCCACGATAGTCAAACATTGCCTTTACACGTCCGTAGTGAGCTCCTGCGAGCATCATATCACCCACTTTTAGGGTTCCAGCTTGTACCAAGATATTAGCTACATATCCACGACCTTTATCCAAAGATGCTTCAACAGTAGTACCAATAGCACGTTTATTTGGGTTAGCTTTTAATTCCAAAATTTCTGCCTCAAGTAATACTTTTTCCAACAACTCATTTACCCCTTGTCCTGATTTAGAAGATAATTCTTGAGTTTGATATTTACCACCCCACTCTTCAACCAAGATATTCTTGATAGATTATTGCTCTCTGATTTTTTCAGTATTGGCCCCTGGCTTATCAATTTTCGTAAAGGCAAACACGATTGGCACACCAGCCATCATAGCATGGTTAATAGCTTCTTCGGTTTGTGGCATCACGGCATCATCAGCAGCAATTACGATAATGGCTACGTCTGTAACTTTGGCACCCCTTGCACGCATAGCTGTAAAGGCCTCGTGACCAGGTGTATCTAAGAAAGTGATACTGCGTCCGTCGTCTTGTTTTACAGAATAAGCACCAATGTGTTGGGTAATTCCTCCTGCTTCACCTGCTGCCACTTTGGCTCTACGGATATAGTCAAGCAATGATGTTTTACCATGGTCAACGTGACCCATAATAGTAATGATTGGAGCTCTTGGGATTAAATCTTCAAGGGCATCCTCTTCCTCTGTAATTGAGGCTTCTATTTCCTCTTCGGCTGAAACAAATTGTACTTCAAATCCAAATTCCTCAGCAATCAAGGCGATAATATCAGCCTCTAAGCGTTGGTTGATAGAAACAAACATACCCAAACTCATACAAGCCGAGATAATTTCAGTAACAGAAATATCCATCAATGAGGCTAACTCACTGGCTGAAATATATTCAGTTACCTTCAAGATTTTTGCCTCTTCGTCTTCCGCTAATTGACGCTGTTCATTGCGTTCTGCACGAGTTTTACGTTTTTCACGACGCTCTTTCGCCCCAAAATTCGACTTTGTTGACTGTCCTTGCAGACGTGCCATTGTGGCCTTAATTTGGTCTTGAATT
>JANPIG010000471.1:0-1822 GCA_031424875.1 Cytophagales bacterium | reverse complement strand
CCGACTTTTACTTCAATATCGTTTTCCATCCAAATCCTCAATCAAAATAGTACAAACCGCATTCACCAATCAAACGGCAATTGTCCCGTGCAGTGAATTAACTTTAGCATCTGTAATTAAAAACTTGGAGAAAAAGAATTATCTTAGTTCAAAACGTTACGGAAATGTGTACGTATATAAGCCCGCCGTGAGCAATGATGATTACAAAAAAACCTTCATGGGCAATGTAGTGCAGGATTATTTCAAAAATTCGTATAAAGAGATGGTCAATTTTTTTGTAAAAGATGAAAAAATTTCTACTCAGGAATTACAAGAAATTATTGATTTAATTGAGGGGAAAAAGTCGTAAGTCCATAAGTAACCGTCGCTCGGTCGTATGTCATAAGTTTTGAACTATAAATGCCTTTTACCCTGTGCCTGTGTGCCTCGTTGCCTCAGTGCCTAAATTACTAAAACCATGAATCTTTATCTACTCAAAGCCAACATTTGCCTCAGTATTTTCGTAATGATTTACGGGCTTTTTCTTCGGAATAATACATTTTACAAACTCAATAGAATATACTTTCTGTTGGTTATCCTGATTTCAATAAGTCTACCTTTGTTGAATTTTTCTGATTTTGTCAATCAGCATCAAGAAATTACCAAAAATGAAATCGTGCAACAATTACCTGATTTGAGTTTATTGGCTCAAAATCAAGAGATTGCAGTATCTTTTACTCAAAATACTGTTCCCATCAATCCTATTATTCCCATTAATATTCAAGATATTTTTGAGGCAATTATCGTCTCAGGAATGTTGATTCTCTTGTGTAAATTAATCGTTCAAATCATCGGTATTTTCAAAATCTTGAAGCGTTCCAATCGTATCAGTATCAACGGAATTATTATACAAAATTTGAAGGAAAACATCAGTCCGTTTTCATTTTTCAGCCTAATTTTTATCAATACCAATCAACATTCTGAAAGCGATTTATCCGAAATTATTGCTCACGAACACGCCCACGCCAAGCAAGGACATTCGTATGATGTTTTGTTGGTTGAATTATTCTGTGCCGTCTTTTGGATAAATCCTTTTGCATGGGTTTTACGCAAATTCTTGAAACAAAATTTTGAATTTTTGACGGACAAAACGGTTTTGCAATCAGGCTTTGAAGCTAAAAATTATCAATATAATCTATTAAAAATCAGTGGTTTAAACATTTCAACCATAACAAATAGCTTCAATTTATCTGACCTAAAAATGAGAATAATAATGATGAATCGTAAACGTTCTTCCAACTTACATTTGGTTAAATATTTTATCTTGATTCCAATTGGAGCAGTGATAATCTTGGCTTTCAATATTTCAAAAGCCAAGAGTTTTGATGCACGAAAAAGTGTGTTTCAAAATTTGAAAGAAACGGTAAAGGCAGTGGAGTTGGTAAAAAGTTCACCCAAGAAAATCATAGAAATTTTAGACGAAGAAAACGAGGAAAAAACAATTGCCCCATTGTTAGAAAATGAAAGTCTGGAAGATACAATTAAGGTAAAAAAACAAAATTCTTCTATTTCAAATGGCTTATCCATTCTTTTCAAATTGATTGACAGTAAAACTGAGAAACCTTTGGAAGGGATTCAAATTTTAGACAGAAGGAAAAACATTTTAGGCAAAACTAATTTTCAAGGTATTGCAATTATTGACTTGCCATTTTCAAATGTAGAAGTTGAACAATACTTTAATGGTGCAACTGGCAGTAGAAGCGTTTTATTTAAACATAAGGATTACCCCATTAGTGAATCAAATCTGCTAAAAAACACAAATTCATATACTTTCTATTTTGAA
>JANPIG010000470.1:0-2226 GCA_031424875.1 Cytophagales bacterium | reverse complement strand
AATCCCTCGCTATTGATAAGGTACTGATAATCAGTTGATTGTTTATTTTCAAATTTGTAGATTTTCTGTTGCGACAATAAGTATATAATTCCGTAAGAAAATCGCTCAACAAAGAGAGAATCAATACGAAAAAACTGTGAACGTATTTAATTTTTAAAATTAATCACAATACTCAATCATTTCATCGAAACAACATGAAAGTCTTATTTCAAATCTTCAACCGTACTATCATAGTTTGTGTAATCTTGTTTTTGTCATTTTCGTGTGTTGAAAAAAAACAAAAGGAATTCTTGAAAAAAGAACCCTTACCCATTAAAGGCACTTGGCAATTAATTACAGGTACAATTATCGAAAAAGGAGATACAACTATTACGGATTATACCAAGAATTTATCTTTTATAAAAATCATTAACGATACCCATTTTGCCTTCCTGAAACATGATTTAACCAAAGGAAAAGGCGAATCAAAGGATTTTGATGCAGGTGGAGGCACTTATACACTAAAAGACAGCCTTTATACTGAACGTCTGGAATATTATAAACAAAAAGAATGGGAGGGAGGAGAGTTTTCATTCACTTTGACGCTCAACAATGATACACTTACACAAATGGGCGTGGAAAAAGTAGAAAGTGCAGGCGTGAATCGGGTAAATACTGAGGTGTATGTGAGATTGAAAAAACAAGAATAGTCGTTTGATAAATCTATATCAACATATTAATTATTAGTCAGTTATTAGCAAATAATTTTCAGTAACCATTGACTAATAATTAATCTCAGTTCCTGTGGCATAGTTTTTTTACTGGATGTTGATGATAAATTAAAAATCAACAGACATGAAAAAAATTACTATTTACATACTGACAGCCGTTTCGTTGCTGTCGTTTGTACCGACAACCTCTAAGGCAGAAGCCACCATCAACTCCAAAGAAAAAATTGAAATGACGGCCGAGCAAGCACAGCAAGCTCAAGTTATGATGAACCGTTTGGAGGAAATCAAAGCTATGGACAAGTCAAATATGACTCGTGCTGAAAAGAAAGCATTGCGAAAAGAAGTTAAAACTATCAAAATGGCTATGGCAGATCTTAGTGGGGGAGTTTATCTTTCAGTAGGAGCAATTATTATCATTGTGTTATTGCTAATTCTATTATTGTAAGTTTAATTTACACTTTATCTTTTGGTACTCTGACTTGTAATGAGTCGGGTACCAAATTTGCTGTAACGGTATTTATCTTCCCTAAATATTCACCATCTATTTGAAAATGAACTTTTTTTCGACTTTTCATTGTCAATGAATTAGTCTGATAAACCTTCGTCTTTTCTTCGTCATAATTTTGATGAGAGACTACCATTTTAAAGACTTCCAAAAATGAAATTTGTTTTATAACAATTACTTCAAAATATTCATCATCTAAATTTCCAATAGGGTTAATTACCGCCCCTGTCCCGTACATAGTAGCATTGGCAATTACCACCATAAAAGCCTTTATTTTAATTTTTTTGCCTTCTATTAACATTTCAATTTCCATCATGGAATTCTGTAGAAGTACTTTTACAGAGGCAATCATATAACCCCACATGCCTCGTACCCCATTTGATTCAAATTTTTTCATCAAATAAGCATTTAATCCTATATCGCTAAGATGAATACAAATCTGGTCATTAACAGTAGTGGTATGAATTTTTCTTATTATACCATGAATAGTAGTGTCTAAAGCCTTGATAGGGTCTTCAGGAATGCCTAATTCTCGGGCTAAACCATTGGCAGAGCCTCCTGGTAAAATACCTAAAACAATGGAGGTTTGTAAAATACATTCTGCCGCTAATTTTACCGTACCGTCGCCTCCAACTGCTATTACTTGGGTGGGTCTAAAATTATTTATTCGTTCTTTTATAGTAGTAAGATTGCAGTATTTGGAAAGAAAATGGAGTTCTATTTTATAGTGTAAATGAACAAAATAAGCATTGATAATCGTTTTCCAATCGTGCGACTTACTGCCCGAATTAGGATTTATTAAAAAAAATAGTCGTTCATTTTTAGTTTTTTTCATATAGATAAAATTTATTAGCTACCTTCTGCAAATACTTGATTTTCAAACGCTTCTAAACATTTTTATAATAATATGGATAAAGAATCATACCATCCAAAATACAGTATCAGAGTCTATCATGGATATGGACACCAAAAAAATATGGTAGTTTACGGACATGTATTAGCTTATAAACC
>JANPIG010000469.1:0-2465 GCA_031424875.1 Cytophagales bacterium | reverse complement strand
CATTGGACAAGTTCGCCGTGATTTTCAGTTGAAAGTAATTGATTGTGAAAAGCCTCCTGTCAAACCAGCCGTTTTCAAAGATGCTTCGCCCACCACTACTCAAGTGGCTCAAATTGATATCTGTCAATATGGTTTTGTGGAAGTTGCCACAAAATTTGATGCCAATTATCAGTATCAATGGCAAAAGGATGATAATAACATTCTTAATGCCGAGGGTTATAAATTGAAGGTAACCGAAGCGGGCGATTATAACGTTGTGATTAGTTACAAAACGGGTTGTAGTGGTTCATCAAAATCTGAAAAGACCAAAGTTTCTGTAAAACCTGGCGATAATTTTAAGGTGAATCCAGCCGTGGCAGAAGCTTGTGATAATCCTAATGGCGTGGCTTTAAACATTGAAAAAGTGGGTGGAGGGGCATTCAATGCCGGAAACTATTTGTATCTCTGGGTAAGGAATCAAACTGATACTATTACGGTAAGAAACGTTTTTATTGAAGCCAAAAAAACGGGAAAATATGTGGTGCGGATGAATCAGATTTCGGGTTCAGCGGTGTGTCAATACGAGCTTGAAGCCAACGTTACCATCAATCCTTTGCCCGAAGCTCTTCTTAGCAATTTATCAGGGTTGAAAGTCATTTGCGAAGGTGATTCCATCGTACTGAGTGCCAGTCAGAATGCGAATAACAAATACGATTGGCAACGGGACGGTGTGAGTGTCCAGAAGAGTTTTAGAGATAAATATGGCGTTTCAACGCTGGGAACGCATATTTATCAAGTGGAAGTTACGGATAATAAAGGTTGCAAAAAAATGTCTGACACCTTGAAATTGAAGGTGAATCCGCAAACACCCGTGCGATTTGACTCCATCAGTCCGCAATGTGGTACGGGCGGAAATAGGATAGATTTGAAACCTTATGTTTCGCCTTATGATGCCAACAATGGCGTATTTTCAGGTCGTGGCGTTGATGGTACTATTTACAGTCCTTTGTTGGCGGGTTACGGACCTTCGCCCATTACTTACACTTTTACGAATAATTTTGGCTGTGTTACCAAGGCAAGCCGTATTGCCTTTGTGGATTTAACGCCCAAAATACAATTAGGCAACGATGTAACCATTTTTAGGGGCGATACCGTCCGACTGAAAAGCACCATAACGGGAAGTTTTACTAATAATGTTTCTATACAATGGAGTCCTGCCGTGGGTTTAAGTAGTGCCTCAATTGGTCGTCCGCTGGCATCACCTAATTCAACGCAAACGTATGTTTTGAGTGCAACAGCCCCTTTGAGTGGTTGTAAAAATCAAGATACTATTGTGGTAATTGTGAAAACTAAAATCAAGATTCCACAGGGTTTTACGCCCAATGATGATAGTATAAATGATGCATGGGTTTTGGAAGGAATTGAGGATTATCCAGATTCGGAAGTTTCTATTTTCAATCGTTGGGGAGGAGAGATTTTCAAGACTAAAAATTACCCAAATAATCCTTTCAATGGTAAAAATGGTAATGATTTCCTGCCGATGGGAACATACTTTTACGTCATAAAAACGGGTGATACTGTGCCTACACAAACGGGTTATGTTACGCTGGTGCGGGGAGGGAATTAGGGATTTCTGTGGTGTCAGAGGCTACGCACTCCATTTTGACGAATCCGTGGATTAAAATCCACGGCTACAAGAGAATCGAGCCTATGGCTCTTTTATGGGAATTTTAACACCCCGAAAAAGCAAAGTCAAAATCCTCGGAATATTTGTCCTATCATTATCATCAAAATATTCATTTAGCTCCACAATTTCAAAGCCAAATGGTTTGGCGGCTTGGGTAAAATCTGAAATATTATGATTGAAACACGTTACAATTTGTAAGCCTTCTTCGGTTTCAAATCTTGCCTTTGTGCCTGCATATTGCTTGAATGGATGCAATTCGCCTACATATACGTAGGAGCCTACGTGCGTAACCTGCGCAATTTTCCTGAAAATATCTTCTAAATTTTCAATATGTTCCAATACTAAACTAAAACTGACTAAATGGTATTTTTGAGTAGTAAAATTCCAGTCATTAGTAATATCCGCTTGGATGAATTTTACTTTATCAGAAATAATTTTTGCCTTCGCTTTCAAGAGTATTTCTTCCGATAAATCCACAGAAGTAACAGACTCCGCTTTTGTAATAAGCCATTCCGTATTTTTGCCCGTTCCACAACCAATTTCAAGGCAATTTTCGAAGGAAATATCTTGTAAAACCTCTCTCAGAGCCACCCCTTCAAGGTCACGGGTTTTATTTTGATTTTTGTCGTATTGTTCTGCCCAAATGTTGTAGGCTTGTTGTACGTTCATCTTTTGATTTTAAATATTATGGAAGTCGTCCTTTTGAAGGACGACTTCCGTATGAAACGCTCAAATATATCCTTCCGTCGCTTTTAAACTCTTCTCCCAAAACCATTCTACACTTTCGTTTGTAACTCCA
>JANPIG010000468.1:0-3604 GCA_031424875.1 Cytophagales bacterium | reverse complement strand
ATTCCTGAGCATTATCAAAATCTTTAGGTCTGGCATCTTCAAGCACTTCTTTGTTGTTAATGGCTACCGATACCTTCCCAAACACTCCTTCACGCTTTTTTAGTTTTATCAACAGGGTATCATTTTTTACTTGGCTGAGTTCTATTTTAGGTTGCAGTTTTAAGGAATTCATTCCCTCAACGCTTCGCAAGGGCATTTTTCCCATAATCATACTCCAAAGATTAGGCTGCCAATAGCCATCCTTCAGTTGGTTGAAAGCAATGAGTTCGTCTCCCTTTACCCAATACATCTTTTCCATGGCATTGGGGCTGGCATCAAACAAACCAGATGGGTGAATTACCGCCCAATCGGTGCTGTCGATGGATACGAAGGTCAACATCTCTTCTCGGTTATCAAGGTTGTACAGTTTCACTTCACTGTTATTAATGAGGGAAAACTGATTGTTTGTAAAACTAACATCACTGTATAAAGCCCCAAAAGGGAGTGAGAATTTTTGAGGTTGTTGGGCAGATTTTATATCAAAAACCCGAAGCGTATCATCTTCTGAGTTGGTAATTATTTTTTGTCCATCGGCTGAAAAATTGGCGGTAGTTATTTTATTTTTTCCTCCTTGAAAACTAAATATTATTTTTTCCTCCGTCATGTTCCATACGTTCAAGTTGTTATCTTTGGTAATGCTTAAAACCATATTGTTTACCGCTGAAAAATGAGCATCTTTTACCGTTCCTCTTACCCCTTGAAAGCTCTTTAATAATTTACCCGTCGAATCTTCCCAAATATCCACTAAATTATCTATTTTAGATACCGCCAATACCTTTTTTTTATCGGGAGAAAATTCGCCAAAATAATAGCCTTGCTGTGCTTTGCCTTGAAGCGTAAGAATGGTTGTTTTTGTAGAAACATCATTAATTAGTACCGTAGAATCCTTAGATGTAACCAGATATTTACTTAAATCGGGTGAGAGATTAAGAAAATTTACTTTCTGAATTGGTAAAGATTTCCATTCTTTACCATCTTCTACATTCAAAATCCTAATCAAAGATTCTGCTTCAGTAAAATTATGCATTATTTTAATTCTCTTACCATCAGTCGAATAATCGACTGACTTTGTATAGTCTAATAACTTTCCAGAAGCATTAGAAACTATTATTTGACCCGTATTTACATCCCATATTTTAAAACTATTGTCAATATTAATAGTAATTATTCTCTTACCATCGGGTGAATATTTAGCAAAATCTATAATTTTTGTATGACTTTCCAATTTTTGTATGAGCTTACCCTCTTCCACATCCCAAATCTTTGCGGTATTATCATAGGAAATAGTGATAAATTGTTTGCCATCGGGTGAAAAACTTGAAGCTGTAACATCATCTTTAAATTTATCAAAAGTCGAGACTAATTGACCCGTTTTTGCATTCCACAATTTAGCACTTGCTTCATTTGAACTTGTGAGAAGCATTTTCCCATCTGGCGAAAATTCAATTGTATTGATAACTTCAAGGGCATTTTTAATATTATTACCATCAATTTTATACAAAAGATTAGCATTATTCACCTCCCACACATTTACAATATTATCATTGAATATCGTCGCTACAGTTTGCCCATCAGGTGAAAAGGTAGCCTTGAATATTGGAGTATTTTGTTTACTAAAACTCAAGGAATTATTTTCTTTTTGTAAACCATTAGCCAATTTTTTTTCTAAACTTTTCAATAATTCTCCCGTGGTCAAGTCCCAAATTTTAGCAGTAGAATCCTCTGAAACCGTAATTACTTTACTATTATCAGGTGAAAAATCAGCCCAAACCACTTTCTCTTCATGCCCTATAAAACTATGCAGTAAGTTTCCAGCATTAGCATTCCAAACCTTAGCTATATTGTCATCAGAAGTAGTAACAATTAATTTGCCATTTGATGAAAAAGTAGCAAAATTAACTTCAGCAATATGTCCTTTTAAATCATACAGAATTTTTCCAGTTTTTACATCCCAGATTTTAGCAGTATTATCTTCACAAGCTGAAATTATGGTTTGTCCATCGGGCGAAAAGGTGGCATATCTTATGTTTTCAGCTTTCTCTGCGAGTGTATGAATTAGTTTTCCAGTAGCTCCATTCCATATTTTTGCCGTTTTATCGATCTTACCCGTTGAAAGAATTGTTTTGCCATCAGGAGCGTATGAGGCAATACCTACGGGTCCAGAATGCCCCTCTAAACTATGCACGACATTGCCGGTCTTTACATCCCAAATTTTCACCGTAGCATCATCAGAAGCAATAATAATGCGTTGCCCGTTTGGAGAAAACTTAGCTGAATTGATAGCAGACACCTGTCCAATTGGTAACATCAACTTTGTTTCTTGGGCAAAATTTAATACAGTTGAGGTAATAAAAAGTATTAGTGTTAGGATATTTTTCATCGTAATTTTTTGAGAAATTCTTTACACGAATATACAAAAATTGTATTTGAAGATATATAAAAATGATAGCCATAAAATGGATTTCAAGTAAAAAACTATTCAATTAATTTTCCGCAAATCATTGATTATTAATTATATTTGAATAACAAAGACAAACTGCTCAGTTTTATTGAATAATAATCGCTATTCATTTTATCAATCCCCTAATTCAACATGAAAAAAATATTCTTACTAATTTTTTTATTGCATCTAATTGTAAGAGTAAATGCTCAAACGCTCCGCTTAATTTTAGCTTCGGATTATGCTGACCCCACATTTGGAAAAGTATCCATACAAAATGAGGGAGAAATTCAAGCCATGTTCAATGACGTTTCCAATAAATTGGGCTACGGTTTCAAAATACTATATCTTAATAATAATAATCAACATTTCAATCGTGCGGACGTAATCTCTGGTCTAAAAGAATTGCCGAGCAATGCCGAAGATATTATTGTATTTTACTACAACGGTTACGGTATTTACCCTGTTAAGGAAAATAGTAATTTTCCAAGTTTTAAACTAACAGATACTGATATTAAATTATTATCAATGGATGAAGTTGCCAAACAATTACGAGATAAAGATGGAAGATTAGTTTTGGTAATTGCTGATACTCATGATACTCAAAATCAGATGAAAATTACTACAAGACCTTTGCGGAAGGTAGAAGATTTTGCAAAAATAATTACCCAAAAAATATTTTTAGTGCAAACTGGCGTATTCAAAATAGCAAGTTCCAAGAAGAATATGCCTTCTTATCCGTATTTTACCATGGCTTTAACTGATAATTTCTACAAGGCTTTAGACATAAGTGAAACTGAAGTTATTCCAAAATTGAACATAGTGTATTTACTACAAAAGACTCAGAATCAATTAGATAGCATGATTTTACAATCTGAAATCAAAAACCCTCAAAAAATCACGATGACATATGAAAAAATTGATAAAGCTATAAAGACTTATTCATCCTCAGACTATGAGATTCCGAGTTGGAAACAATTAAAAACTCAATTAGAACTTTTGGCTAATAGTGCAATTGAAGATGACAGAAAAAAAACATCTGAAATTATCAGAAATATGTTTGCTACAAATGCAACTATTGAAGTAAAAACCGAAAACAGAAATGTCAATGTCCAAAATAATGAG
>JANPIG010000467.1:0-2261 GCA_031424875.1 Cytophagales bacterium | reverse complement strand
CTTAAAAGTATTCCTGCCTATGTAAGAACTGCTGATGACCAGCAAATGCTTGAAATGGCTTTAATTGAAAACATTCAGCGTGAAAACCTAAATGCTATCGAAATTGCCCTTAGTTACCAAAGATTGATTACAGAATGTTCTTTGAAACAAGAGGAATTAGGAGACCGTGTGGGTAAAAACCGTACAACCGTTAATAATTATATACGTTTACTGAAACTTCCTGATGTAATTCAAGTGGCTTTGAGAGATACAAAAATCTCGATGGGACACGCCCGTGCCATCATTAATATTACCGACAGAGAACAACAATTAAATATCTTCCAAAAAATTATTGCCGATGATTTATCAGTAAGAAAAGTAGAAGAAGCTGTAAGAGATTTAGCAGATGCCAAATTGATGAACTCTGCTAAAAAAGCGATTGGTGGAGGTATAAAGCAAGAGATTAGAAGTTTGCAGTTTAGATTACAAGCCTATTTTGGAGCAAAAGTAGTAGTGAAAGCGGATGAAAAAGGAAAGGGAGAAATCAAAATTCCATTTACTTCACAGGAGGATTTAGATAAAATTTTATTAGCAATAAAGGCTTGATGACTTTGGCACCGCAACGGCGAATCCAGCAGATGAGACTTAACATCTGCCTTGATGCTTCATAATGGAAACGTCGAACCGCACAGATTCTCACAGGTTTTTATTTTGAGAAAATAGACTGGTTTTAAAATTAAGTTTTTTTTAAGCTATTTTTAAAAATAATCTGCGAAAATCTGCGTTGCCGTAGGTATCAGTATGATCTGCGAGCCAAATAGCAACAATACATGAAAAAAATCTTGTTTATATTATTTTCAATTGGTTTTATACTTAATATTCAAGGGCAAAGTATTAAAGTGGATTCAAGTTTTTCCATAAAAAAAGATACAACCATTAAGAAATTAAGTAAGAAAGATTCTTTGAAAAAATATTATAAAATTATTCCGAGAGTCTCAACTATTCGTTCAGCAATGTTGCCTGGTTGGGGACAGGTTAGTAATGGACAGTATTGGAAATTACCTATTGTTGCCGGGGCATTTGCTGTAAATATTTTTTTTATTATTTATAATGACACACGTTATCATTATTACAAAAATTATTTAGGGCTTACTTACCAAACCGAAGGTAATCCATTTCCGATAACCTCTGTAAACGTGCCAATTTACAATGATCCAAATAATATAACTCGTGATTATGACCAAGCTCAATTAAATAATATTGTAAGTAACTATAGAAGGAATCGAGATGGTTCGTATCTTTTGTTGGCAGTAACTTGGGCAGCAAACATAGTGGATGCTAATGTAACGGCACACTTAAAAACCTTTGATTTGACGGATGATATTTCCATGAAAATACAGCCAACATTTAGTAGTCCAGAAATAGCTCAACCAGTTTTTGGAGCAAAATTAACCTTAGCATTTAAATAATGAACATTGCATTACTCGGCTACGGCAAGATGGGAAAAGTTATTGAAAAAGTAGCCCAAAGCCGTGGACACATCATTGTAGCTCGCATTGACGTGGATAATCGTCAAGAATTTGAGAATCTTTCTGCTTCACAAATAGATGCCGTCATTGAATTTAGTCATCCTTCGTCGGCTTTTCAGAATGTAAAATCTTGCTTGGAAAAAGGTGTTCCCGTGGTTTGTGGAACAACGGGTTGGCTTGAACAAAAGCCTGATATTGAGAAGCTTACTCTTGAAAAGGGGGGGGCATTTTTTTGGTCTTCCAACTATTCTATAGGCGTAAATTTATTCTTTGAATTGAATAAAAAATTAGCCCAATTGATGAGTCCACAAAAGCAATACACTGTTTCAACCACAGAAATTCACCATACCGAAAAGAAAGATTCACCTTCGGGAACGGCAATAACCTTGGCAGAGGGAATTATTCAGAATTCTGCCGATAAAGAGAAGTGGGTAAACAACGAAATTCCTGCTATTCACGAAGTAGCAATTTGGTCTACCCGTGAAGGTAAAGTGCCTGGAACGCATATTGTGAAATATATTTCAGATATTGACCAAATAGAAATTTCGCACGTTGCTCATGGGAGAGAGGGCTTTGCGTTAGGTGCCGTAATTGCTGCCGAATGGATTGTGGGGAAAAAAGGTATATTTGGGATGAAGGAATTATTGGAAATTAGTGATTAATTTTGTCTTTCAAGAATATTCTGATTTAACCATAATTTACAATAGACTTATTTGTCGAAGACGGAAGTCGTCCTTTTGAAGGACGACTTCC
>JANPIG010000466.1:0-8019 GCA_031424875.1 Cytophagales bacterium | reverse complement strand
TATTTATCCAGCCGTGGATCCCTTGGATTCATCTTCACGTATTCTTTCGGCTGCTATTTTAGGTGATAATCACTACAACACGGCTCAGAGAGTTAAAGAGATTCTTCAACGTTACAAAGAATTACAAGATATTATTGCTATTTTGGGTCTTGACGAACTTTCGGAAGAAGATAAATTGGCGGTATCTCGTGCCAGACGTGTTCAGCGTTTCTTATCACAGCCGTTCTTCGTAGCTGAACAGTTTACAGGTTTAAAAGGGGTTTTGGTTGACATTAACGATACGATTAAAGGTTTCAACGCTATCATTGATGGAGCTTATGACCACCTTCCAGAAGCAGCTTTCAACTTAGTAGGTAGCATTGAAGATGCAGTTGCGAAAGGAGAGAAATTAATGGCAGAAGCCTCAAAATAAAGTTTATGAGATTATGAGTTTATGAGTAAAGGTTCATCCAACTCATAAACTTTTAACTCATATACTCATAAACTTCAAAAAGATGCAATTAGAAATCATAACTCCCGATAAAAAAGTGTTCTCTGGCGAAGTTAACGTAGTTACTTTACCAGGTACAGACGGTTCTTTTCAGATTCTGAAAGACCACGCACCCATCGTTTCTACGTTGGGAAAAGGCACTTTGGCAGCTGACAAACAAGAATTCACCATTGATGGTGGCGTTGTTGAGGTATTAAACAACAAAGTTCTGGTTTTGGCAGAAGCAGTATTGTAGCAAAGTACTTTTATACGGGAAAGATTCCCGTGCTACATAAAAAGCACTAATCGAAAGGTTTGTGCTTTTTTGTTTTTATTGATACATTTGTTAGAAATTAATCAAAACTTCTCTCCATGACCATTTTGAACATTTTTGAATCACAAACTACTGATAAATTGCTTCATCGTATCAGCGAGCTTGCTCCGAATACTTTTCCATTATGGGGTAAAATGGATGTTGCTCAAATGCTGGCTCATTGTTGCGTAGCTTATGACCAAGTTTTTAATGAAAACACCCCCCGTCCTAATGCTTTTGTGAGGTTTATGCTTCGCAGGATGCTAAAAGATAGATTGACTAATTCCACTACTCCATACAAGAAAAACTCAGGTACGGCTCCCGCTTTTTTGATTACGGATGCTCGTGATTTTGAAGTAGAAAAGGCTCGATTAACTGAATATATCCAACGAGTTGAAAAATTAGGAGCTAATTATTTTGAGAATAAAGAATCAGTCTCGTTGGGCAAATTAAATTCTTTTGAATGGAATAATCTTTTTTATAAACATCTCGACCATCATCTTTCACAATTTGGAGTTTAAAATTCTATGAATAATCCTCATGCGGGTTTAAAACCCTTATGAAAATTGAGTTAAAATTCTCCCACCAAAAATCATACTATCCACAAAATCCAATGCTTTATTATTTATTTGATTACTTAGACAAACATTTCAATTTCCCCGGTGCTGGACTTTTTCAGTACATTACTTTTCGTGCTTTTGCCGCTACGGTAATGTCGCTCGGAATTGCTGCTATTTGGGGAAAAACCGTTATTAACCTTCTTAGAAAATTACAAATTGGTGAAGATATCCGTGACCTTGGTTTAGCAGGACAAATGCAGAAGAAAGGTACCCCTACTATGGGAGGCTTCATCATTCTATTGTCATTACTTGTTCCTGTACTTTTGTTTGCCAAACTTCATAATATATACATCGTTTTGCTTATCGTAACTACGGTCTGGCTCTGTGCAGTAGGCTTTTTGGATGATTATATTAAAGTTTTTAAAAAGAATAAAGAAGGACTTTCTGGCAAATTCAAAATAGTAGGTCAAATTGGTTTGGGACTTATCGTAGGTCTTACGATGTGGTTTAACGATGATATAAAAGTTAGGTTTTATGAACGTGCCAAGATTGCTACAAATATTGGAGAAGTACAAAAATTTGAAGATACAAAAGCCTTAATTTCTACCGTTCCTTTCATGAAAAATAATCAGTTTGATTATAGCAGTCTGTTGCCCGATTTCTTGGGTATTGACCAATATACTTGGATTGTCTATGTGATTGTGGTAATCTTCATTATTACGGCAGTTTCTAATGGAGCAAATATTACAGATGGTATTGACGGACTTGCAGCGGGTACTTCTATGATTATCGGAATTGGCTTGGCAGTATTGGCGTATGTATCCGGAAATAAGGTGTTTTCACAGTATCTCAACGTGATGTTTATTCCAAATTCAGGTGAATTGGCGGTCTTTTGTGCCGCCTTTGTGGGGGCTTGCATTGGCTTTTTATGGTATAATTCCTACCCTGCACAGGTGTTTATGGGTGATACAGGAAGTTTAATGTTGGGTGGAATCATTGCTACGCTTGCCATTGTGATTCGGAAAGAATTATTAATACCTGTATTATGTGGAATTTTCTTGATAGAACTACTTTCCGTTATTCTGCAAGTCAGCTATTTCAAATATACCAAGAAAAAATTTGGAGAAGGTAGGCGGGTTTTTCTAATGTCCCCCCTACATCATCACTTCCAAAAGAAAGGCTATCATGAAGCAAAATTAGTGACACGTTTTTGGATTATCGGAATTTTATTAGTGATTATTTCTGTAGTTACTTTGAAGTTGAGATAAAATTAAGAATTATGGGATTTAGGGATTGTGGGATTTAAGGAAATAAAAATTCCTAAATCCCACAATCCCTAAATTATTTATTTGTCAATTCTTCATAAGCTGCAGTTAAACTTCTCACTATTCCATCGCCTTTCATCTTGGTTACGCCTGGAACTGCCATGTTTTTTATGAATTCTTCCTTTGATTTTCCTGCCTTTATTTCGCTTTCAGTAAAGATTAATAATTTTTCTAAGTAATCTTTAGAAACTTTAATATCTTCTTTATCACCCGTGATTTTTTCAGGGTCGAAGGCATGTCCAAATATAAAAATAGTGTCATCACTGAATGTACTAAGGGTTTTGTCCAACACCGAAATCCAGCTTTTTATATTTGCACCTGCCGTCCTATCTACAAAAGGATAACGACGATTGAACATCAAATCACCCATGTGCAATACATTGGCGTGTTCAAAATGAATCAGGGCATCCCCGTTGGTATGTCCTGCTCCAAAATAATGAGCCTTGATACGCTCTTTACCTAATCTCTTTTTCCAAGTATCAGTAAATGTAATGTCAGGGTATAATTGTTTATCTTCATTCTTAGCTTTTTGAGCAGTTGTTTGCTGATTTTTTAAAGAGTTTTCGTGAGCTACTACGTGTTCAACCAAACCTTTAAAGGAAATATTTCCGGAAGTATGGTCGCCATGGTGGTGAGTATTTATCAACAATTGAACAGGTTTTTCAGATAACTTTTTCAACTCCGTAATCAAATGAGTTGATTGTTCTGGAAACTGCGAATCCACTACAGCAAAGCCCTTATTAGTTTGTAAATAAGCAATTGTTCCACCTTTTTCAGTAAATACACCTACACCTCCACGAAGTATTTTCATCTTGTAGGGATTCTCAAAAAGAATGCCACCAAAAGTGGTATTGGATAAAGTTAAGGCTCCGAAAGCCAAGGCTGAGTTTTGGATAAAATTTCTACGATTCATGTTTATTGGTTTGAGATGAAATAATGATTTACTAAATTAACACAAGATATTGGTTTCAGTAGATTATACAGTTAAATTTATTTTAGCAATAGTTTCTTGGTCAATACGCATGTATTGGCATTGCTATAGCTAATTTTGATTAAATTTATCAGAAGTTACAAAAAACGTATTGAAACAATATGAACCTTTTTTTTGAAAAATCCTTAGTGCTTAATTCAGAGGCTGAATGGGTGCAAGTTGAACCAAAGATTCGCAGAAAAGTAATGTCTTTTTCTAAGGATATAATGCTCGTAAAAGTAGCTTTTGAAGCGGGTGGCGTGGGTTCGCTACACCATCATCATCACCTTCAAATAAGTTATGTAGCGAGTGGTGCTTTTGAAGTTACAATCGAGGGTGAATCAAAAATTTTAAGAACTGGCGATGTCTATAATGTCCCTAAAAATGCTATTCACGGAGCTATTTGTCTGGAAGAAGGAATATTAATTGACGTTTTTTCACCCATGCGAGAAGACTTTGTTTGATGATTAAAATTACTTTTAAATAACTGTTTTTATCAACATAATAGAATTTTTTGATACCAAATCCGTGGCACGGCTTATAATAATTTCTACCAATAAATAGTTTATAAGTTTAGCCGTGCCACGGATATTTTCTTCCTTGTTTAACCATCATAAACCGAAATTCATAAGGGCTTTTTATTAACATTTTCTTATCGCAAAATCCGTACAGGTACACCCGAAAAAGCTGAATTACCCGTCAATTCGTCAATCAATAATTCATCCGTCAAATCGTTCAGACTTACCCCTGCGTGAGCCGTGGCAATGTCCAACTGTACCCCCTTGCGAGCGTGTCCAAAACCGTGGGGAATACTCACCACATTGGGCATAATTTCATCCGTAATTTCTACCGCAATTTCTACCATTCCAACTCTAGATTCAATTTGCACTTTTTCTTGATTCATGATTCCTCTAATGGCTGCTGTTTCGGGGTGAATCATGAGTGTACAACGGTCTTTCCCTTTCACCAATCTCTCTGCATTATGCATCCAAGAGTTATTGCTGCGGAGATGTCTTCTGCCGATGAGTTGAAGGTCAAAAATACTATTTTGTGTAGCGGCTAACAAATATTCAGCGTTTTCTTTTACTCTTCTCAAATCTTTAATAATTATCCCTGGAATAAGGTTAATCTCCTGATTTTCAGTTAGTAATCTTTCTTTTATACAAGGTCTCAAAGCCCCTAAGTCTTCTCCGTGCGGATTGTCTTTTAGTTTTTGAAGCGTCAAGCCATCTTTTCCATAAGGACCAAATTTCATGGCTAATTCTAATTTCTCTTCGGGATTTTTGGGAGCAGGAATTTCAGTACCTTCGGGCAATGTCATTCGGTTTTTTAGTTCCTCAAAAATCTCCCAATCATGGCGTTGATTATTGTCTTTTTCAAATAATGGCTCTGAATACTTTGCTGTATTTCTGACCGCTAAATTATGGAAAACTACATCGTAATGAGCTACCTCCAAACCCGTGGTTGGGGGCAAAATAATATTGGCGTGTTGAGTGGTTTCGTTGATAAAAATATCCACCGCCACCATGTATTCGAGCGAATCTAAAGCGGTATCTAATTGTGTACCGTTGGAGGTACTCAACACAGGATTTCCGCAAACCGTCAGCATGGCTTTGATGCCTCCCGCCAAAATATCTTCTGCCATTGCCGAAACGGGTAAATCGCCATCAAATTCGGGTAATTTACGGACGGCACTTTGATAGCGATTGAAGTAATTTTCTCCCTTATTCGCCCGACCAAAAAGGTCAAAAGCGGGTTGAGGAAACATGGCACCACCCACAGAATCCAAATTGCCCGTAATGATATTGACACAATTTATCAACCAATGACACACGCCCCCAAAGGCTTGCACGCTCACTCCCATTCGTCCATAAACTACTGATTTTGAATTATTTATGAGTTCGTTAGCAATATTTTTTATTTGTTCAACTTCTATACCCGTAATTTTAGAAACCGTTTCGGGAGCATAAAGTTGGGTTAAATCTTTTAGTCTTTGTATATCCTCTGTCAGTTCGATTTGTTGGGTAATTTCGTGAACGAGACTCAATAATAAAAATACATCGGTGGCGGGTTTGATGAATAAATGTTGGTCGGCTATTTTGGCGGTTTCCGTTCGGCGTGGGTCAATTACGATGAACTTCCCTCCTCTTTTTTGGATTGCCTTCAAGCGATTTGCTACATCGGGAACGGTCATCAACGAACCATTGGAAGCCAAAGGATTCGCTCCAATAATCAGCATAAAATCGGTATGGTCAATGTCTGGAATTGGCAATAAAAGCGGATGTCCAAACATCTGCCAAGCCGCAAAATGATGCGGTAGTTGGTCGGCAGAAGTGGCAGAGAAGCGGTTTTTAGTTCCCAACGCCCTCAAAAACCCTGGAGCAGAAAGCAAAGTTCCCGAATTATGAACAGATGGATTGCCTTGATAAACTCCCACGGCATCCTTGCCATACTGAGCTTGAATTGCCTTGAATTTGGTAGTAACTTCCGTGAAAGCCTCCTCCCAAGAAATAGTCTCCCAACCCTCATTAGTACGTCTAATAGGCTGTTTTAAGCGATTTTTATCTAAATAAATATCTTTCATACCCACCGCTTTTGGGCAAATGTGTCCCCGAGAAAAAGGGTCTTTTTCATCGCCTTTGATGGTCAGGATTTCGTTTTGGTCATTGACCGTAATTTCCAAACCACAGATGGCTTCGCAGAGGTTGCAGGCACGAAAATGAGTACGGATATTTGTTGAGGATATCATATTTTTTATCAGAATAATTCAAAATTTGACTCGAAATTACGGAAAAATATTGGATTAATTTTCTTGTTGCACTGCGGTTCAACGATTCGAAATCCTTCCCGTGTTTTATCATTTCCCTTTCAACCAATCCATCCAATCTTTCGCTACTTCATCGCCTCGGTATTGTCTGTCTATGATTTTTCCTGTTGAATCTTTTTTCAATAAATTAAATTGATGGTCATGCCCAACGTAGGCTTTGAGCGTTAAATTTTTCTTGCCTTTTTCAATAAAATCCAAAGGTAAATAATCTAAACTTGGGGCAATCTCATTGTCCTCCGTTCCGTAAGCAATATAAAGAGGTGTGTTGATTTTCAATAAGTTATCAGCATTTCTCTTTGAAAATGACGACCATGTGTAATAATTATCGCCATAACTCTTATCAATAGATTTGGGATTTGCTTGAATGTCTTTCCAAACTTCATACAACTTCTCTACTTCCTTTTGCCCATCCTCTGGTGTAAGTTCTCCTCGCTGAACAACCTGTCGAACTTGATAAATATTCGACTCAAATCGCCTTCCTGCATGACCCGAAAACAAGATGGTATGCGTGATGGATTTATTGACATTCGCCACCAGATTTGACCCAACCGTAAAGCCCTCAGAACCTCCGCAGAAGACAACCATTTTACTATTAACCCATGGCTGTTTCATCAGATAATTTAGCACTTGATTGCATTGATAAGTAGCTTTGTCGAGGTTATTATTTTCAAGATATTTCTTCGTAATATATTTAGGGTCAGCCACTTGCATAGCTTTATCGAAGCCCTCCATATAAGTAGAATCTGCCGCCAAAAGTGTTCCCGATTTTTGAACCATCACAAAATGATAATCATCTTTGTAAGGTTTGAAACGAAAGGGTGATAACAGATAATATTTCCCTTGATAAATATCCATCAGTGGATATGGACGTGAACCTTGTCGGAAGAAAAACAAAGGCTTTTTTATCTTCAAATCCGCCTTCGTGCCATAGACGATAAAAGTAGTGGTATCCTTACCATCGGGCAAATGAAAAACTTGGCAAAGGTCTTCAATATGAGTGAATTGGGCGAAATTAGGAAAGGAAATAGAAAATAATAAGACGAAGTAAAATGCTTTTTTCATGGTGTTATTGATTAAGTTTAAATTTTACCGAAATAGTAGAAATAATGTTCAATTCGCAAATCGTTTAACATTTTTTAAGGAAATGTATTTATTTTTACAATTTCTATATCAAATAACTTTGTAGTTGAAGGAAACAGAATAACAATGATTATAAAAAGAAACCTCCTATATGTCAGTTTAATAAGTCTCTTATTGTTATTGATGAGCGGAACGATTGGATATTTTTCAGGCAAAAATATTTACAGTGAGTTTACAAGCAAAAAATCTAACTGGAGCTTGGTATTACTGTGTTTACTCGGAATATATACCACGTTCATTTTACTGGCTTTGCTTGTTTCATATTTCAAAAAAACACCAACTATTCAGTTGAGTAAATCATCCATTCGTTTTGGGAATGAAGGGGAAATTCCGCTTTCAGAAATTTTGAACATAAATTATATAGGTAGTAAAAGTTCAGCCTTATTTTTAGCTGGTGAAGGGATGGAAATTGAGT
>JANPIG010000465.1:0-1058 GCA_031424875.1 Cytophagales bacterium | reverse complement strand
AACACCAACTTTCTCGAAAGATGGTAAAATGATGGTTTTCGCTCGTGGGAATACGGGAAAACGTTCGGATGCCTCGCCCGATGTGGATTTGTATTTGTCTAAAAATATTGACGGAACGTGGTCAGAACCCGAACTGATTTCTATTTCAGATTCTTTGGCTTGGGATGGTTGTCCTTCATTTTCTGCCGATAATAAAACGCTTTATTTTGGCTCAAATCGTTCGGGTGGCAAAGGTGGCATTGATATTTATCGTGCTAATATTGATAATGCAGGACGTTTTGGTAGAGCTATCAACATGGGTTCAGACATTAATACGGCTGGCGATGAAATGTTCCCCTATGTTTCGGCAGATGGAAAATTATACTTTTCATCAGATGGACACGCTGGTATTGGCGGTTTGGATTTATTCACCGCAACCCGTGTCAATGGGGAAATTAAAGTAGAACATTTGGGTATTCCGCTCAACTCTCGCTTTGATGATTTTGGTTTAGTTGCTATTGATTCTACCAAAGGATATTTCGCTTCAAACCGTGATTCGGGCAAGGGTGATGATGATATTTATTATTACGAAAATACGCAGCCTGGCAAAAAATACGAAGTTCCGCCTGTGGAAGTTGTGAAAGTTGAGCCTCCAAAAAAGAAACTCATTCGTTATTTTTTAGCAGGTAATATTACCGATATAAACAATCAAAGCCTTGATTCTGTGAAAGTTAGTATTTTGGATAATACTTCTGGACAAGCCATCGAAGAAATTTATACTCGCCCAGAAGGATCATTTGGCAAGGTGAAAATGGAGGAAGAAAAAACTTACACCATCGTTACTGAGAAACCAGGGTATTTCACGAAGAGAGAACCTTTTACGATGGTTGGAAAATCTGTTCCTTTAGAAAAACTAACTAAAGCCGAGACTGATACGATTTTTTACGCCAGCATAAAAATGGATAAACCAGAGATTGGCAAACCAATTAACAATATTTTCAGTATCGCTCCAATCTATTACGATTTAGACAAAGCAAACATTAGAAGTGATGCAGGAAATGAATTGGACAGAATTGTAC
>JANPIG010000464.1:0-2063 GCA_031424875.1 Cytophagales bacterium | reverse complement strand
AATATTTGCAAAATAAAAATCGCAATTCCGATTAAATAACACCATCCTGCATTGAAATTACCAGCCAATCCAAAGCCAATTCCGTAGAACAAAATTACACCTATCACGCTCTGTAACAGATAGTTAGTCAATCCCATTTTGCCCACTGCCGAGAATTTATCCAGAATCCATCGCATACTTTTCAAGTTGAGTAAAAGTGATATTGAGGTAATGTAGAAAACAGTCATGGTTACGCAGTGAATGTTATAAAGTGTGCCGCCAATTAGATTGCCCCATGCCCCCAATTTTTCCCAAAAATTTCCAATAATTAAGGTCAAAAGAAAGGCAATAATAATAATATTTGAACCCAAACACCACCACATGATTTTTTTAAAGAAAGGTTTATTAGCTTCAAAATTATCAAAAAACTTACGTCTCCCCACCCAAAGGCCTAATAAAAAGAAGCCCAAAGTGATGTAAATTCTTCCAGATTCAAACTGAAAATCTGCCTTATATTTGAAGTCTCGGAAGTTCTGTTTTATCACGGCAGGATAACTTCCACTTTTCAAAGTATTGTAAGAATCAAGCGTTTCTTTGGCATTTTTAGCGTTTTCAATCTTCTGTTCTTTTTCGGTTTTGGGCTTTTCTTTGGGTTTTGTTCCATCAACAATTCCTTTTACGATAATGGGAGTGTTTAGGATGAAAAACAAAATGCCAATCCACAGAATTTTGTCGCTGGCGTTTCGGAATAATATCATAAAAAAGCCCAATACAGCGTAAACTCCTAATATATCGCCTTTCCAGTGAATGTGATGAATGAAACCGATGATGAATAAAATGACCAAACGCCACATAAATCTGCCGATAAAATGAGGGTCTTTATCCTTGCGTTGAAAGAGTTGGAGTGCAAAACTTAGCCCAAAAAGAAATGAGAAAAGGGTGTAAAACTTTCCTTCAATAAAAATACCTCCAAAATAATTAGCAATGGTTGTTCCTAAGTCATTTTGGAATTTTTGCCACACGACATCTGGAACACCGCCCGCAATAAACCAGCCGCTTATGTGAGCCAAGACGATGCCTAAGAGCGAAAAGCCACGGAGTCCATCAATAATTAAAATTCTTTCTTTGGGGTTTGAGATAAGGTTTTCCATTTGCTTTATTTACAGGATTATGGGTAATATTAATCAGATGATAAAGTAAAGCAAAAGGTTGCAAATAGTTTAGCTAAAAAATGTTAAAGTTACGGAAGTCGTCCTTTTGAAGGACGACTTTTGTGAAAACTGTCTTTTACTAATCAAACTATCCTACCTAACATTCCTATGTGGTTCCCCAAATAATACCCCGATAAAAAAGCCCCCTCCACATTGCCTATCCCAAAACCATCACCTCCCCAATAAATATTTTGATTTTCTAATTGATAAAAAGGTTTTTCATAACGCTTTACAGCATTGCTAAACTTCCAACGATGTACTTGGAAAGATTGGATATTTTGGGGTGTAACGTATCGGTTTACAGAGGCTAACATTTCTTTCGCCACAATCTGCAAATCATCATTAAAATGCTTTGTACTATATTCGGCAGAAGCATGAAGCGTTGCCGTTGGAGTTTGGGTGATACCTTTTTGAAAATTATCAGCAATCCAAGCAACGGGTTGATTTTCCAAAATAATTCCTCCGCCCACAACGTCAGTCGGTTGATTCAGCACCACCATCACGGCAATACAAGGGTCGTAATGAATACTTTCAAAAACGGATTGGTCTTGGTTTGAAATTTTGATTTGAGAATGATTTAGCAAATCCGTAATCTGTGGCGTAGGAATGGTAACAATCAGATTGTCAAAGGAATAAGAATTGCCCGATTCAGTTTTTACTTCATTTTCTGAAATTAAAACTACTTTTTCATTTACGATAATGTTAAGGTTGTGAGCTAATTTTTTAGGAATAGAATTCATGCCTTTCCCTCCTATATATCGCACGTTGGCACGTTGTGGAATCGTCCATTCATCCACAATATGCTCGGCTTGCAATTCAGAGATAAGTTCTTGAAATTCAGGCGATTTCACTGAAAAATATTGAGCTCCGTGG
>JANPIG010000463.1:0-3015 GCA_031424875.1 Cytophagales bacterium | reverse complement strand
TTACCTTGAAGACTGAACAGTTTTCATTACCAAATCGTAAGTTTTATATTCAGCGAATTATTTGCGATTTTAATCAACCCAAATACTTTTTATTTAGAAAAGGGGTGATTAGTCATCAAAAACAAATGACTTTGGGAGATAGTATTCAAAAGGTTTTGATGAAATATTTAAAGCCCTCAAATACTTATAAAGCAGGACTGATACCTGTAACGATAAAAGTTAAAGAATTGAAAATAAGAGAAGAAAGACATTTCCTTAGGGAAGAAGGGATGGCTAAAATAGCTGTAGAATTTTATGTGGAAACTGATACAAAATCTGATAAAATATATCAATCAAATACTTTCAGAACGTATTCGGGATTTGTTAATGTCACCCCTCAGCATGAAGCGAATATTAGAGAAGTTATTAAATCTTGTATGATGGACTTTAATAATGCTAAAATTGATTTTACTAAATATATGATTCCTAATAAGATTTTTAAGGCAAAAAGAGATTTGTAACCACATAGTTAAGATTAGGAAAGATGGAAACTGTTAAAACAGGATAGGCCTTTTAGAAAAAATATTAGCAAAATAGAATTTATAATCCTTTCAAACATCCTTTTATCCTTGGTTTTAACTTATCATCACGATAATATTTTGAGAAGTTTTTTTTCCTCCTTACATTTCCAACATAATTCTCAATAAAACGTTTTAAAAAAAATAAACTAAAACAAAAGGAAATGAAATTTACAAAAATTATAGCTTAAGCATTTATCGTAATGACTGCGGCAACTGCATCTTTCGCTCAAACTGCTGATGAAATTGTGGCAAAACATATTGAAGCTACAGGTGGTGCTGATAAATGGAAGGCTTTAAAAGGGATTGAAATGAAAAATAAATTCAATGTTCAAGGCATGGATATTGATATGAAAGTAGTTGTTCTTTCTGGTAAAGCAATGCGTTCTGATATTGCCGTTATGGGTCAGGAGATTATAAATGCGGTGGATGGAGAAACAGGTTGGAGTACAAAACCAGCCATGATGGGGGGTACAGGTGAACCCGAAGACATGACTATTGCTGAAATTAAAGATGCCAGAAAGCAGATTGATTTGGGCGGAAGCTTATTAAATTACAAAGAAAAAGGTTCTACGGTTGAATTGGTAGGAAAAGAAAAATTGGACGGTGCTGACGTATATCATCTAAGATTAACTGAAAAAAATGGAGAGGTAACTAATATGTTTCTTTCAGCCAGCACTTATTATACCTTAAAAACTTCAGGAAAGAGAAAAATTCAAGGTCAGGAAGTAGAAGCGGATGTTACATATTCAAATTTTAAACAAGTTGATGGGATCACTTTCCCTCATACCATGGAAGTACCAAGTCCAATGGGTGGAACGATGACGATGGAAACAGAGTCTATTAAATTGAACCCAAACATTGATGAATCTATTTTTAAAAAACCAGCTAAAAAGTAACATTTAGGTAAATATTTTAAAATCCCTTCAAGCATTTTTAGATGTTTGAGGGGGTTTTTCTTTGGGGCTTTTGTATTTTTGCAGAAATCAAATGCTCTTCCATATAATGTACAAATTCATTATTCAACCACTTTTATTTCAATTTGATGCTGAGAAAGCTCACTATCTCACATTCGATTTAATAAAATTTCTTTTCAAACTTCCCTTCGTACCTCAAATCTTCAAGGCAATTTATCACTATGAACATCCAAGTTTGGAGCGTGAAGTTTTTGGATTAACATTCAAAAATCCCGTTGGACTTGCCGCAGGTTTTGATAAGAATGCTGTAATGATTGATGAGTTTTCCAATTTAGGTTTTGGCTTTATCGAAATCGGTACATTAACACCCAAAGGACAACCTGGCAATGACAAACCACGCCTTTTTAGGCTCAAACCCGACCATGCCATTATCAACAGAATGGGGTTCAACAACGAGGGGGTGAGTGTGGCTGTAGAACAATTAAAAAAACGGAAAAGCAATATTTTAATTGGAGGAAATATTGGAAAAAATAAAATAACTCCCAACGAAAATGCTGTGGATGATTATTTAATCTGCTTTCATGAATTATTTGATTTTGTAGATTATTTTGTAGTTAATGTAAGTTCTCCAAATACACCAAATTTAAGAGCATTGCAAGAAAAAGAGCCTTTGAAAAAACTTTTACAGACCCTACAAAATGAAAATATGAAGAAGGTTAAACAAAAACCAATCCTCTTGAAAATTGCCCCTGATTTGACTGAATCTCAATTGGATGATATTGTTGAAATAGTACAAGAAACCAAAATTGCAGGCGTTATTGCTACGAATACTACAATTTCGAGAGAAGGATTGATTTCTGATAAAAACTTAGTCCAAGAAATGGGCGGATTGAGTGGAAAACCAGTAGCAAAACGTTCGACCGAAGTGATTAGATATTTATCTCAAAAATCAAATAAATCATTCCCAATCATAGGCGTGGGAGGCATACATTCGCCTGAAGATGCTATAGCAAAATTGGAAGCAGGAGCTTCATTAATTCAGATTTATACAGGATTTATTTATGAAGGACCCGCTTTGGCGAGTCGGATAAATCGGGCATTGGTAATTAATAATTCTCAATAAAATTAATCATCTTCCAAGCAGATTTTTCTATAAGTTGAGCAATAATATTCTTCTCTTTTTTAGGAGGATTATAAATTCCATAAGCTGGAATTATATTCTTAAAAAAATGAAAATGATTTCTCAATAAAGCATTGTTGTACTCAGAAAACAAATCCTTCAAAACAGGATATTTGCTTGTTTTTGAAGACTTTATGTGTTTTGAAAGTAAATCGGGCTTGTCTGGAGAATAGCCACTGAAATGAAAAAATAATAAATTTTCTAAATCATTCACTACTACTTTCCCGTTCGCTAAACTCAATTTTCTTTCATGCAAATTCCAATAGGCGAGGTTGTAGGCTGGGCTATATTCAATCAACACTTTTTCAAAGAAAAGAGGCACAAAATTGGCACATAATTGATCAATTCCCATGCCGTTGCA
>JANPIG010000462.1:0-1934 GCA_031424875.1 Cytophagales bacterium | reverse complement strand
GGTCTTCAGCAGCTTGGGCAGTTTCTTCGGGTAGTGTATGAATATAATGCCAATCTAAATTATACTGACCGTTCTCCAGCAAAGCAAAATCAAAAGGGCCAAATTTATCGCCAATATTTTTAAAATGAGTATCATAGCCCGAATCACCCCCTAAGAAGATATTATACCCATGAATTTTGAAAACAAATGATACCCACAAAGCCTTGGCACGAGTGAAACTTCGACCCGAAAAATGCCTTGCAGGCGTGGCTGTCAATGAAATATCATTCGAAATTTGATGGCTTTCATACCAATCAAACTCTATGATATTTTCTGATTTTATGCCCCAATGTTCTAAATGTTCCCCTACGCCCAATGCTACGTAAAATTTCCTTATTTTTGGAATTAATTTCATAATCGTGTCATAATCAAGGTGATCGTAATGGTCGTGCGAGAGAATTAACATATCAATTTCGGGCATATCGTCCACACCATAAATATTTGTGCCTTCAAATGCTTTAACCATAAATGACACAGGCGAAGCATGACTACTAAAAACTGGATCAATTAAAATATTAACTCCACGAGATTTTATAAAGTACGAAGAATGGCCAAACCAAACAATGGTGGGAGTATCAGAAGCAAGGTTTTTCAAATCTGTTTTTACAGAAGGAAGAGGCTTAGGTGGTTTTACGCCCTCAACACCAAAAATAAATTTCCGTAGCATAGCAATCATTGAAACGTCCTTATTAGAAGTAACTTCCGTAGGAGAAAGATTTTGAAAGTACCCATCACGGAAATTAGGTGAATTCTTAATACGCTTCAGACGTGTCCCCGCAGGATATTTTCCGAAAAGTTTGTGCTGTAAAAACAAATAAGCACCCCCGACAATGGCGATTAACGAAACAACAATTTTGAGCATAGTTCTGCGTGTCATATTTGTAATACGGCGGTTCGGCGGTTCGACAGACTTGTCCGTAGTAGTAAGTAAACAAAGAAGTCGTCCCTGTGAATGACGACTTCTGTATAACTCTCCTCTGTTAAATCTTTATTCCTAATATTCCGTCAGGAGAATCGTAAAAAGTCATGTGTCCTGTTTTCTTTGAAACTTCTGCCCATGCCATATTCTCGAAGGTCATACCTATTACGCCACAAGTAGGCATAGAACCGATTTCTTCATGCGTAAGGAACTCGGCAAAATAGCTAATGCTTGGGTTATGCCCTACTATCATCACTGAATCTAACTCTTCTGAAAGTTCATTGACTGCCTCTAAATAATGCTTTGGCGAACTTTCATAGAGAGACTCCAATACTGTAACCTTCTGATTGTCAATGCCTAACTGTTCACAAAAAACTTGGGCAGTCATTTGGGTACGTTCGGCATTGGAAGTAAGAATCAAATCAATCCCTTGCATTTTGCTGGCAAGGTGTTTGCCCATACGTGCGGCATCAATCATACCGCTGGGTACGAGCGGACGAATTATATCGGGACTAACCGACTCTGAAGCCTTTGCGTGGCGGACTAAATATAAGGTCTTTGTCATGTATCTAAATTTGTAATGATTCTTTTAGTGATTGTACTAATAGTTTTAAGGTTTGTAATTTTTAATAAACAATGTTAAATATTCAATTTTAAAGTTAACAATAGAGCATTATTTTACACCATTGGCTAAACACTTGGCGTTGGATAGTGATCCGCTTCATAAACCTCTACGAATGTTGTCAAAATAGCTAACTGGTCGCCTTTAGGGTTTCCCAAAGGTAGTTTTGAATCCATTAAATGCCATATTGTCTCTAATGCTTCTTCGTACTGTTGCTCAGTTTTTATTGGCTTTAACATATTCGATAGTTTAGTTTTCAACTTTCGAGAAGTGCTACAAAAAATTCAAACAAATCTACTTTACAACCGTCCCCAATTCCATCGAAATTTGCTTCTCCACTTCCTTCGCTTGCAT
>JANPIG010000461.1:0-3137 GCA_031424875.1 Cytophagales bacterium | reverse complement strand
GGGTTACAATGCCCCCGACGACAGAATTTTACCCGCTGATTTTCAATGGGAAGATAGAGAAACATTTTTGGCAGGCTTAAAAACCCTAACGGATGCCCTTCGTCCTTGGACAATTGATTTTCACGTAGCTCAAAATGATGGAACGGTTCATGGCACGGGTTCGCACGATAAAACGGGTCGCCATTGCCAAGCTAATGACCCCAATGGAAAACTGGACATTGCCCACGATGCAGGTCTGTGGCTTCGGAATAATGACGGCGAACTTACCAAAGCCTTCAAACACATTTGTTGGGATGGCTGTATGTTTGATAATGCTGTAATGACCGAACAACAAACTTGGAATGATATTCTAGCGGCAATGATAAAAGTACGTCAGCAACATGGATGGATTGAATCTTAACTTAACCACATAATGTTTACAAATTCCCTAACTATTTTAGCAGTTTTATTCTTGAATATTGTGGTGGCAGAATGGCTCAATACAAAAGCCTTTTTCAAGCACGTTGGTACAGGATTGATGGTCATTATTCTGACGGCAATCGTGGCGAATCTGGGCATTATTCCAGCTTCAACGCCTGCAACGCCCCTGTATGATGGCATTTTTGCTTACATCGCACCGCTTTCTATTTTTTTGATGTTGCTTAATATCAATTTAAATAGCCTGAAAAAAGCAGGAAAACCCATGCTTATCATGTTTTTGATTGGCTCAGTAGCTACGGTAATTGGAACGTTGATAGCGATGTGGGCAACTAATGGAAAAACTAAAATCGGGGAATTATATTATGCTCTTGCGGGAATGTACACGGGTACATACATAGGTGGAAGCATCAATTTCAATGCTGTTGCATTGCATTATGGGGTATCACAACAGGGGACACTTTTTTCAGCTGCCACCGTAGCCGATAATATTATTACTGCTATTTGGGTAATTGCCACGTTGGCATTACCCCAGCTATTGAACAAGTTGTATCCAAGGAAAAAACTGATGGAAATTTCAGATGAAAGCAAAGCTGAAACCAACCATTACACCTCGGATACAGAAAGTGTACGCCCTTTTGATTTAGCATTTTTATTGTTAATAAGTTTCACAGGCATTAGCCTTTCTGCTTGGTTCAGTTCTCAAATTCCACAAATTCCAAGTATTCTATGGCTTACAACAATCGCTTTGATTTTGGCTCAATTTAAAATTGTCAATAACTTAAAAGGGCATAAATTATTGGGTTTATTGGGCGTTTATTTGTTTTTGGCGGTTATAGGTGCTTATTGCGATGTACCCGCTTTATTGAAAGACGGGCAATTAGCCATAATTCTCATGGTCTTTGTCAGTATTTTAGTAGGCGTTCATGGAATTATTATTTATGGAATGGGTGCTTTGCTTAAACAAGATTGGGACATCGTTTCGATAGCATCACAAGCCAATGTGGGCGGGTCAGCTTCGGCATTGGCACTTTCTCGAAGTCTCAACAGAAACGACTTAACACTACCAGGCATTTTAGTAGGTGCTTTGGGCAATGCCACAGGGACTTATTGGGGAATTTTAGTAGCAGAATTTATAAGAAATTCAGGATTTTTCTGAAAAATAAGGTTCACTATAATTTATAGGAGATTCATTCATCGAATACGGAAGTCGTCCTTTTGAAGGACGACTTCCGTATAAATCGTAGAAGAACCCAAATCAATCTTACCAATTATTTATCTAAATACGTTTAAATTATGTCAAAAAAACAACTCAGAATTGGATTAATCGGAACGGGTTTTATGGGTAGAACTCATTCCAATGGTTATAACCGTGTACCAAATTTTTTCCCAGAATTAGCATATACGCCCGTTTTGAAGGCAGTTTGTTCTCGAAATCTTGAAAGCGTAAAAGCCTTTGCCCAACAATGGGGCTACGAATCTGTGGAAACGGATTGGAAAGCCTTGATTGCTCGAGACGATATTGATGCCGTGGACATTTGCACGCCAAACGATACGCACGCCGAAATTGCGATGGCGGCAGCAGCGGCAGGAAAAATGATTCTTTGCGAAAAACCCCTTTCTCGCAATTTGGCGGAGGGCGAAAAAATGGTTGAAGCGATTGAGAAGGCAAATGTACAAAGCACGGTTTGGTATAATTACCGAAGACTACCCGCTGTTACGTTGGCAAAACAGATTGTTGATTCTGGTAAATTGGGCAAAATCTATCATTATCGAGCCAATTTCTTACAAGATTGGACTATCAGTGCTGACCTCCCACAAGGTGGTACTGGACTTTGGCGAATGGATGCAGAGGCAGCAGGTTCGGGCGTAACGGGCGACCTTTTAGCACATTGCATTGATACCGCCATGTGGCTCAATGGAGCCATTACCGATGTTTCTGCCATGACCGAAACTTTCGTAAAAGAGCGTATGCACCAACTAACGGGCAAAGTTGAACCCGTGAAAATTGATGATGCCTGTATTTTTCATTGTCATTTCGAGAATGGTTCTTTGGGACTTTTTGAGTCCACACGCTACGCACGAGGACACAAAGCCCTTTATACTTTTGAAATAAACGGAGCAAACGCTTCTATTCGTTGGGATTTGCACGACTTGAATAGATTAGAATATTTTGACCACAACGATGATTCAATCGTGAGAGGCTGGCGTTCAATCCACGTAACCGATGGCGACCAACCCTACATGGATAAATGGTGGGTGCCTGGCTTGGGCATTGGTTATGAACACAGTTTTGTACATCAAGTAGCTGATTTTTTGAAGAGTTTAGAAACGGGGAAACCATGTTCTCCAACGTTTAAAGAGGCATTACAGACCCAAAAAGTATGCGAAGCCGTCATTGATTCTGCCAATTCAAGGAGTTGGAAAGATACGGGAGTAGATGGGAATTTCGTATAAATTATTTTAATGTAAATGATTTGTAAATTTGACGGTCATCGTCCCTTTGAAAGCTATTTTTACACACAAGTTTTTCAAGAGCCGTAGGCTCGGAGCATTTTTTAGCAACGGATTTTAATCCGTTGAAAAAGAACGAAATAGAACATTTGAGTTCCGTAAGAACGGCACATTTTATGAATCACTTTCAACGGATTAAAATCCGTTGCTACAAAATCGGTCGAGCCTATGGCTCTTTTTGGCACTCAAAAACTTGTGTATAAACC
>JANPIG010000460.1:0-7630 GCA_031424875.1 Cytophagales bacterium | reverse complement strand
CTTTCATATTTTATTTCTGTTTATCAATTTGTTTAAGGTTGTCATAAAATTGTTTCTAACTTTCTAATTGTAGAAGTTTTTTTTAGTATTTATTTTTTTATAATTTCTCAATTTTCTTTACATAAATATTATCAAACATATTTTGTCATACTATTTGTATTGTTGAACTTCACAAAAACAAATATACCCATTTCACCCATAATTAAAACCCCAATTTATCAAACGGTAAACACAACCTATCAAAATCTTCCCTAACTTAGCCCAAACAAATAAAACCATTCCATGCAGTTAATCCTTCATCAATTCAAATTAAAACTTCGTCATACTTTTACCATTACCCACGAGTCTCGTGATGTGCAACCTACCCTCATTGTTGAACTTCGAGATGGTGATTTTCGGGGTTTTGGGGAGGCTACTGAAACGCCTTATTATGGGGTTACGATGGCAAAAATGATGTCTCAATTAGAAGCAATTCGTCCACTGATTGAAAATTATGACCTCCAAAATCCAGAACAATTTTGGGCGGATATGTACCCTCACCTCAAAGACGACCACCCGTTTGCTTTATGTGCCTTAGACATTGCCGCCAACGACCTTTGGGCAAAGAAAAAAGGACAGCCTTTGTATAAACTCTGGGGCTTGGATGCTACCAATAATCCTATTACGGACTATACCATCGGCATTGATACTGTGGAGAAAATGGTTTCCAAAATGCAGGAAATGTCTTTTCCGCTGTATAAAATCAAATTAGGCACAAAAGACGATATTAAAATTGTACAAGAACTCCGCAAACATACCGATGCCGTTTTTAGGGTAGATGCCAACACGGCTTGGAGCGTGGAAGAGACGCTCAATAATGCCATTGCCTTGAAAGATTTGGGCGTAGAATTCATCGAACAACCCATGAAAGCCGACAATTGGGAAGGTATGAAAAGGGTTTTTGCCGAGTCGGTTTTGCCCATCATGGCAGATGAAAGTTGCATTGTGGAGGAAGACGTGGCTCGTTGTTACGGGTTCTTTCATATCATCAATATCAAACTCATGAAATGCGGAGGACTCACTCCCGCAAGACGTATGATTGCCCACGCTCGCAGGTTGGGATTGAAGGTGATGGTAGGTTGCATGACCGAATCCAACGTGGGCTGTTCTGCCATCGCCCAATTGCTACCGCTCTTAGATTACGTGGACATGGACGGTATTCTCTTGGTGGACGACCAAGTTTCAACAGGCATTACGATTGATTATGGTAAGGTGATTTATGCGGAGGAGAATGGAACGGGGGCGGCATTAGTTAATAGTTGATAGAGAATAATTAATAGTTTTTGGAGGAGTTTCTCTATTTGGCTCGTCAATTATTTGAGGTGATTAGCCAAGTTTACATTAATGCTGTTTCATCCGATTATCAATAGTGAGGGAATTAATTCCCTCACTATTGATAATCGGCTAAGTTCAACTATTCACTATTACTTATTCATTATTAATTTACAAAAATGACTTTCAACACTAACCTCCTCCCCTCTCGAACCATCACTATTGATAACCAAGAACACCTTTGGTATAGTGGCACTTCGTATTTGGGAATGGCTCATCATCAGGGGTTTAGAGAAAATTTTGCTCAGTCGATTGCTCGTTATGGTACGTCTTGGGGGAGTTCTCGGAATAACTCTGTTCGCTTAGAAATTTTTGAAGAAGCAGAGTTGGCATTAGCCAAATTTGCCAATATGCCCGCCGCTCTCACAACCTCTTCAGGAATGTGGGCGGGGCAATTAGTTACGCATTTTCTCCAACAACAAAACGCTACTTTTTATTACGCCCCCAAAACACATCCTGCCCTTTGGCAAAGCAATTCTTTACCTTTGAGAGATTGGGAAAAAGGTTTGAGTTATGCAGATTGGGCGAAAATTATTGTTCAGAAAATAAAGGACTCTGAGGATGAAAATATTGTCATTTGTTCCGATGCAGTTGGTTCTCCCTACGTAGAAGCCTTTGATTTTCAATGGGTTAATGACTTGCCGAAAGATAAAAATATTACGGTGGTGGTGGATGCTTCGCATAGTTTTGGGATAATGAACGGAATACAATTCCGTTCTACAAAATTCATCATTACCGCTTCCCTAAATAAAGCCCTTGCCATGCCAGGCGGAGTGATTTTTTCGGATGAAGCAACCATTTCGCAAATCCGACAAACGCCTATGTTTGCGGGGGCATCGCCTATGATGCCTGCCTTGTTGGATGCCTTCGTGAATTCAGTAGATTTTTATCATAAACAACAGCAAAAATTATTGGAAAATATTCAGTATTTTAACAGTTTGATTCCTAAAAATACCTTTTTAGATTCTATCGAAAACTATCCTGCTTACTGTACTTATCAAGAAGGTTTTTTTGAATATCTCAAAGAAAATGGCATCATGACTGCTTGTTTTCCTTATCCTACTGCAAATGACAAACCTGTTACTCGTCTGGTTATCAGTGCTTTGCATACGAAAGAGGATTTGGAAAAAGTAGCTAATCTTTGTACCACAGGCTTCAGCCTGTAAATAATATTCTCAAATGACAGGCTGAAGTCTGTGGTACTTTTTATGAAAAAAATATACTTTATACTCCTTTATTTGATGATTTCAAATATCTCAAATGCCCAAAAAATCAATACAGATTTCTTGCCAAAACTCATGGCTACTAAGCCCGAACAGTTTAAAGATTTGATGGATAATTCTGAAAAATATCGGCTCCAAATCCTTTATACTCAGATAGATAGAGACAAAAAGAACCGTCCAAAATTTACAACTTATGGTTATCGGATTAATAATACTGAATATTTTTATCCTGCCAGTACGGTCAAATTTCCCGCTAGTGCTTTGGCCTTGGAAAAGATTAACAATCTCAATATCAAAGGATTAACCAAAGATTCTCCCATGCTCACGGGAGCAGAATACGAACGGCATACGCCCGTAACGAAGGATTCTACTGCTAAAAACGGTTTGCCGTCTGTTGCTCATTATATCAAAAAAATCTTGATGGTTTCGGATAATGATGCCTTCAATCGTTTATATGAATTCATGGGACAGGAAGGATTCAATGGTGCTTTGCGGAAGAAAGGTTATACTGATACTCGCATTTTTCACCGCTTGCAAGTGGGCATGAACGATGAGCAAAACCGCCGTACTAATCCCATCAAATTTATGAATGGCAATGAAGTAATTTACCAGCAACCGATGGTTATTTCTCAGAAAAATTATAATTCGCCCTCGCCCGTTACCGTTGGCAAAGGCTACATGAAGGGCGATTCGTTAGTGAATGAACCTTTTGGTTTCTCAAACAGAAATTTTTTCCCTTTGATAGAACAACAGGCTATCTTGAAGTCCATCCTTTTTCCAGAGTCGGTAGCGAAAAAAAAGCGTTTTAATTTGACCGATAGTGACTATACGTTTCTCTACAAGTATATGTCGCAAATGCCTACTGAAAGCACTTATCCCAAATATAACCCCGTAGAGTTTTATCCAACTTACTGTAAATTTATGTTGTATGGCAGTGGCAAAAATGATATACCCAATCCCAACATCAGAATCTTCAACAAAGTGGGTGATGCCTACGGATTTTTGTTAGACAATGCCTACATTGTGGACTTTGAAAAGGGTGTAGAATTTATGGTTACGGCCGTTTTATTGTGTAATAATGACCAGATTTTCAATGATGATAAATATGATTATGATACCGTTGGATTTCCATTTATGAAGAATTTGGGACGGTTGATTTATGAGCATGAACTCACTCGTGCTAAGAAATTTAAGGCTGATTTGAGTCGATTTCGGACGGTTTATGATAAGTAAAAATATAACCGAATTTCGCTATGTCGCAAAGAATTTTAGAATAAATATCCACGCTACTCATGGCATGAATTCGATTCATGCCATGAGTTATATAACAAAAGCCATGAAAAAAACTTTCCTCCTCACAGTCCTAATTTTCTCTCAAATCACATCTTTCGGACAAAATCCTGTTCAAGAAAAAGCACAGGCATATCGCAAAGCCAACGAACATCAATTATTGCAGGAATTCATGGGTTTGTTATCTATTCCAAATGTGGTTTATGATACGGTGGGTATTCAAAAAACAGCCGCTTACATCGCTAAAATGATGGAAAATAATGGCATAAAACCACAATTTTTAGACGGTAAAACCAAAGGCGTTCCACCCGCCATCTTTGGAGAAATTAATACGTCTAATGCCAAAAAAACGATTATTTTTTATGCTCATTACGACGGTCAGCCCGTAAATCCCAATCAATGGGCAGAGGGAATAAAACCCTTTGAAGCCGTGTTTTTGAATGCTTCTTTGGAAAAAAATGGGAAAATTATTCCTTTCCCAAAACCAACAGAATCCATCAATCCAGAATGGCGGATTTATGGCAGAAGTGCCTCAGATGATAAAGCGGGCGTGTTTTCGATTCTCACGGCTTATAAAGTTTTGGTTAAAACGGGTATGATTCCGTCCATCAATTTCAAATTTTTCTTTGAAGGTGAAGAAGAGGCGGGTTCAACGCATTTGGCAGAAATTTTGGAAAAACACCAAGAAAAATTGAAATCTGATTTATGGATAATTTGTGACGGACCTGTGCATCAATCGGGTAGAAAGCAAGTAGTTTTTGGCGTGCGTGGCGATGTGAATATGGAAGTGAAAGTATTCGCCTCAAAACGTCCTTTACACAGCGGACACTACGGCAATTGGGCTCCCAATCCTGGGATGTTGTTGTCTAAATTATTGGCTTCGATGAAGGACGATAATGGTCGAGTTTTGATAAAAGGTTTTTATGATGATGTAACGCCTTTGACGGATTCAGAGAAAACTGCTTTGAAAAATATACCACCCGTGGAAGATCAAATGCGTGAAGAATTGGGCTTCGTTAAAGCAGAAGGCGGAGGAAAATCTTTGGCAGAATTAATCAGTCAGCCTTCTTTGAATGTGAGTGGTTTATTAAGTGCAAACGTGGGCAAAATGGCAGCAAATGTAATTCCAACCTCCGCCACAGCAGCGTTGGATTTACGTTTAGTTTTGGGTAATGATGCCCAACGACAAGTACAAAAAGTGATTGAACACATTCGTTCTCAGGGATTCTATGTATCTCAAAATGAGAGCATTACCGATGAAGAACGTTTAAAATATCCACTCATTGCTCGGGTACTTGCAAAAGATGGATACAATGCACAACGCACTCGCATGGATTTACCCATTGCTCAAAACGTCATTAAAGCCGTCCAATCAACGATGAAAGAAAAAATCGTTTTAATGCCAAGTTCGGGAGGCAGTTTACCGCTTTACGTTTTCGATAAATACCTCAAAACGCCAACCGTAACCGTCCCAATTGCGAACCACGACAACAACCAACACGCTGAAAATGAGAATATTAGAATTAAAAATCTCTGGGATGGCATTGAAACTTATGTGGCTTTGATGATGATGGAGTAGGGTTTTGTTTGAAATATAAATCAGTTAATTTTATTGAAAGCAAAAAGCCGAAGCTACTTTTGAGGGTGGATTCGGCTTTTTTGTATTTCGAAATGAGATTACTTTATTCTAATTCTGTTCTTTGGATAATTTAGTAACATAGTCCTCCGATACTCCAACTGTTTCAGCAATTTGGGAAGGGGATAACACTTTTAATGTCAATAACTTTAAAATTGTCTCCTTTTTCGTTTCTAATCTTACACGCTTCTCTGCCTCTTCAATTTTTTTATTTTCATTTTTTATTGCCAAAGCATTAGCCGAAATTGTCATTTCATAATTCAAACGCTGCTCAGGACTCATTACTTTGGTGTCCAACTCCTTAATGGCAACATTCAACCATTCTTCATTCCAAAATTTTGGAAATTGCGTTGTTTCAGTGATTGTATGCAAGTTTTTCATCGTATAAATCAGTTTTTCTAAATCATTTTTGCAATTACTTTCTTGTAAATTAAACTTCTCCAATTCTACTGTTACAAACCTACGACCATAATATTCTTTAGTTCTAAATTACCAAGTTTCATTACCATTATTGGAGTTTTATCAAACGACTTGTGAGTTAGTAATACAACAAGTATTTATTGAAATGAAAATTATATTTTTGAAATTAAATTTGTTACAAATTTAACGCACTAATTCTATAATCTCTCCACTTAATTTCACCAGATATTCTTCAGCTTCTGATTTAGGTAATTTACTCAAAGGCTTAGTGGGGCTATTCACAGATTGAAATTCAGAAAGGACACTAAGCTCAAATAAACATGGTTCTACAATTATTGGAAGTATTCGTACTCCTTCTAACTCAACTTTTTTCAAAATATCAGGGATTTCTTTTTCATTAATAAAGTCCGAAGCTAAAAAATCTGCTGATATAAGCATTACTACAATACTTGCTTCTTTGATTGCCTTTTCAATTTCATCCTTCCATTTATCTCCAGTCTTTAGTCTTGTATCATCCCAAACATTAAGTTCAAATTTTAGGTGTTTAATCACTTTCAGATGGACTTTTAATCTTTTAAACCATTCCTTATCTTCATGGGAATAACTAATGAAAATACTTTTTACCTCATCCATATTCTTATCATTTTGTTTTATAATATTTTCAATTACTCTGACTCTACTTAGCTCTTTAATTGAATTTCCTTTTATTTTTTGTAAAATATCGAATGAGGCATCAAGAGTACCTTTAGATTTAATATCTCCAAAACAATAAATATTAGACAAATTTTTCATTTCCAAAATAGAGTCCATCGGGAATTTACTAATATGTAAATTATTCAGCCATATTTTTCTTAGAAAGGTGAGTTGTAATATTTCTTCTGGAAGGATTGAAATCTTGTTATTTCCAACATCTAATTCTCGCAACGTAACTATTTCAAATAATTCTAAAGGCAGTATATCAATTACATTATATCCAATATGAAAACTTATTAACTTTTTAAGATTGCAAATTTGTTTTGGTATTGTTTTGATTTGATTATGATTAAGATTTAAAATTTTCAAACGTTTTAATGTGCATAACTTAGAATAGAAAACCTTTATTTTATTTTTTGAAATATCAAGTGTTTCTAATTTAGATAAATTTTCTATCTCTTTAGGTATGATTGAAATATTATTTCCACTCAGATTAAGCTTTTTAAGATTCTTTAATTGGAAAACTTCTGGAGGTATTTTATCAATACCAGTATTTGATAAATCTAATTTACTAATATTTTTATTCGCTAATATTTCCATTTATTTTATATTATATTTGTTACTCTTATCGGAGGAATAAGAGTTTAAATAAACCAAAGAATGGCTTTAGATCAGAGTAAAGCACTCCTATTGTCATTTTGCTTCGGCAACCTCACTATTTTATAATTTTAACTGCAGTTAAGAGAAAACCGAGCCGGGTAATCCACTCGGTTTTTTATTTTATACTAAAATCGTATAAATTATACATTATAAAATAAAACTCATGCAAGATATAATTTACTATCAATTAAAGTTTTAGTAATGCAATTTATTTAAAAAATCTATTCCCCAACCCAATACCTCCTCTCCACATTCTTCAAAACATCCTCCTTATAAAACAATACATCCTTAAACTTTCCTTGCGTGTACATTGTGGCTTGGTCGGTGAAGTGTTTGG
>JANPIG010000459.1:0-1070 GCA_031424875.1 Cytophagales bacterium | reverse complement strand
TTCGCTTGTTAATTATTTACTACGGTCAAAGTTGTCGAAAAGTCGCACAGCCGAGTTACTGTAATTCAAATAAATTAAAGGAATTGGCTTTAATTTTTAATGATTGTAAATCTGTGATTATTTCATCTGAAATAACGTTTTTTGCCTTGGTATAACCATTCATTCTTTCTAGAAAACGCTGTGTATCAATAGTCTTATCTTCTTTATTCTGACTCATCACAATCATCATGGTTTTGTTGTCAGTATGTCTGAAATAAACATATATACCGTCAATAGGCAGAAATTGAGTTAATTTTCCTAAGGTCAATGCCTCGCTTGATTTACGATAATTCGCTAATTTTTTCACAAAATTAAAGGCTTCATTTTCTTTTTCAGTTCTTCCTGAAGATAAGAATTTATTGATTTTATCATCAGCCCAACCTCCTTCAAAATCTTTACGAACCTCCGCATCAGATGGATTTTTGAAATTTTTAGTTAAATTCTCAGTGCCATAATACATTTGAGGAACGCCACGAGTTGTCAAAAGCAAACCAACGCCCAATTTATATTTATTTAAATCTTCACCGATGATTGAGAAAAATCTATCATGGTCGTGATTATCCAAAAAAGTCATGTTTAAATTAGGCTCTTGGTATAAAGCATCATTTGCCAGCGTTGAATAAATTTTATTAAACCCTTTTCCCCAATCAAAATTTTGATTTAAACCCTCAAGAATTGCACCTTCTAAAACAAAATCATTGGCAGATGGCAAATTTGCCTTGAAAGGTAAATTTATGTTATTCTTTACATGAAATGCCTGCGAATAAATATTGGATACTGCATTCTCCCCTGTAATAAACATTTTAGGATATTCTGCCGTTAGCGCATCATTACAGCGATTCATAAAGGGCAAATCGTTATACTGATAGGTATCAATTCTCCAACCATCAACACCAAAATTTTCGACAGTCCAAAGTGCGTGTTGGATTAAATAATTGGCAACATATGGGTTTTTTTGGTTTAAATCTGGCAAAAAAGGTACAAACCAACCGTTTTGCATCACCTCAAAATCTGATTTGTTGCCATGAACA
>JANPIG010000458.1:0-2651 GCA_031424875.1 Cytophagales bacterium | reverse complement strand
TGTGCATGTGGGCATCTACCAATCCAGGAAAGCACAATTGATTTTTACCATCAAATACTTCATTTGCCTCAGAAGGGTCAATTTCTGGAGCAATTTTTACAAATTTTCTATTCTTAATTCCCAAATCCAGTAAATCAATAGTGCTTTTGTTAGGACGAACCACCCGAACATTTTTTACCATTAAATCAAGTTTCATTTTATTTCGTGTTGGTATTTCTTGTAAAATCTGCGTTCCAATAATTCTCACCAAAGGTGATGCACCGCTTTCTTTATATATTTCTCATATATCTCAGAAACCGCATCATATTGTTCTTCACTAAGATTTGGAATATTTAATGCCTCTAAATTATCCGTTGCCTGTTTTGGGTTCGAGGCTCCTGGAATAATGGTACTTACGGCATTTTGCATTAAAATCCACCTTAAAGCGATTGGTGCAAGGTTTTCTTGATTCGGAAAAATAGCTTTTAATTCTTCAACGGCTTGCAATCCAGTTTCATAATCAATGCCCGAGAAAGTTTCGCCTTTATCAAAAGCCTCTCCATTTCTATTAAAATTTCGATGGTCGCCAGAGGTAAAAGTTGAGTTTTTAGAAAATTTACCCGTTAATAATCCACTCGCCAAAGGAACTCTGACAATTACACCAATATTTTTCTTTTGGGCTTGTTCAAAAAATAACTCTTGTGGACGTTGGCGGAACATATTGTAAATTATTTGAACCGCTGTAACGTTCTCATACTCAATGCCTTTCAAAGCCTCTTCAACTTTTTCAACGCTGATTCCAAGATTCAAAATTTTTCCTTCATCTTTAAGTCTATCAAATAATTCAAAAATTTCTGGTCGATAATAAACCTCTGTGGGTGGGCAATGCAGTTGAATCAAATCTAAGGTTTCTAAGCCCATATTGGTCAAACTATCTTCCACAAATTTTCTCAAAACCGCTGGTTGATAGGCTTCATTGGTATGCGGATTCAATTGTCTGCCACATTTGGTTGCCACAAAGATTCTTTCTGAACGAGATTTTATAAATTTTCCAACCGCTTTTTCACTTTCTCTATCACCATAAACATCAGCAGTATCAATAAAATTTATGCCCGAATCTACGGCAGCATGAAGAATTTTATTGGCATTGTCATGATCGAAATCATCCCCCCATTTTCCCCCAACTTGCCATGTACCAAGACTAATTTCTGAAACTTCAAAACCTGTTTTTCCTAATTTTCTGTAATTCATATTTAATTTATTTTTCAATGACAATTTTCTTTGAAATTACGCTATTTTCACCAAATAGCCTGAGGAAGTATGTCCCTGCCTGTAAGCTTTGATGTATTTCAATCAATTCAGCGTTTTTCAGAATAGATTGTTCATAAATAATTTTACCATTCAAATCAATTAGTTCTACTTTGTCAATCAAATTATTTTTCAATTCAATCAAAATTTTATCAGAACTCGGGTTGGGAAAAATGTTGACTTTCAAATCCTCCTCTTGACTATTTGCCAAAATTGATACCGCTTGCCCCTCCTTGCCAGTTAATAAAACGGTGGTTACCGACATGGGTGCCAAATTGATATTTAATTTATTATTTGAAACAGATACTTTTCCAGACTGAATTGCATTCTGACTATGAGATACAAAGGTTTCAGACGATGGCAAAGACTTTAAAGTAAATGTTTGTGCTTCTTGTCCTGCAACAACCCAATTTGAAAGTTCAACCGTGGTGTTTTGAGACAAGGTAGAAGAACGGTTCACCAAAATAACCGTCATAGAATCTTTGCTTGCGTTTACACTTGGATAACTCGATACCAAAACCTCATTACTTGATTCAGCCGGTAAAGCCATTTTTTTATTATATTTCGTAAAAAGGTGAAGCGTTTCCCACATTCCAACTTTCCAAGACCAAGGCGTAAAAATCTCTACATTATTTTGCATAAATTCACCCATCGTGGAAGCATACCAAACCGCCGTTGTATTGGCATCAACGTCTTCAATACCCGCTTCGGTAAGTCCCAAGGTTATACCATGATTTGCTCCAAAATATTGATTTAGCCAGTCATTTATCCTACCAAAAATATATTCTTTATTCTGATTGGCATCCCAACTTCCACTCACTCTTCTCACGCCATTGGCTTCGGGATTTACAAAATTTCTGTCAAAAAATATCCGATGCAATTGTACAATTTCATCCACTTTCTTGGTACCAGGATAAAAATGTATATCTAAAACATCCAAAAGTTTTACGCCAGATTTCTTTTGTTCATCCGCAATACTTTTAATAAAATATTCTAACCAACAATAGTTTTTACCGTCTGCTGCAATGGCATTACCATCCCAGTTATACCATTGCCATTCGTTGGCAGTGACGGGTCCGACCAACTTAATAGTTGGATTTTTGGAGCGAGCTGCTTTGGCAACTTCCACATATTTGGCAATAAATTGTGCCGCTGCAAGCTGTTTGGGCATAATATCATCGTGTGTGCCATTCCAAATTTCTGGTTCATTGTCCATGTTCCAGTATTTGATTTTCTCTTTATCCAATCCCAATCCGTTTTTGCCAAACCAATAATCCATGATAGCGGTAGTGGAGTCTGCGTTCCAATTTTCGAGGTATAGATTTGGGTCGCCTTCTGTTTTTGCCTTTGTACCAGTGGTATTC
>JANPIG010000457.1:0-21217 GCA_031424875.1 Cytophagales bacterium | reverse complement strand
CCAGAGTTATTGGAGCTGATAATGAAGGGCATTATCAGCAATGGCTTCAAGCCTGTAAAGATGGTTACGGAAAACATAAACCATTAAGTTCTTCGTTTGATTATGCAGGACCCATGTCCGAAACCGTTATCATGGGTAATTTGGCAATTCGTAGTCATTTCTATCGTACGGAAAAGAAAAATCCTGTATGGATTGATAAGTGGGATTATCCAGGACGTAAGAAACTCCTTTGGGATGGCAAGAACTTAAAAATAACTAACTTTGATGAAGCTAACCAATTTGTAAAAAGAGATTACCGTGAAGGATGGATACTTTAAAAGAAAGTATTTACTGAGTTGGCTATTTAGTGATTCTTTTGTTTACAACTCACTAAATCACAACTCAAAATTCACCAAATAAATACAACACTTCAAACACAATTGTACAAAAAATGAACACAGAAAATTCACGTAGAGATTTTATTAAAAAAACTTCTTTGGCTTTGGGAAGTTTTTACATTGTTCCCCGCCATGTGTTGGGGAAGGGGTTTATCGCCCCTTCTGACAAACTCAATATTTTGGGTATTGGAGCAGGAGGTAAAGGCGAATCAGATATCTTATTGGCTTATAATAAAGGTACAGAAAATATTGTAGCCATTGCTGATGTGGATTATAATCGTGCTGCCAATGTTATTAAAACGGTATCACCCAATTTGAAAAAATATCATGATTGGCGTGAGGCTTTGGACAAAGAGCATAAGAATATTGATGCTGTAACTGTTACAACGCCAGATCATCATCATGCTGCTGCTACTTTGGCAGCCATGCAATTAGGCAAGCACGTTTATACTCAAAAACCCCTTACGCACAACATACATGAGGCTCGTATGCTTACAGAAGCGGCTAAAAAATATAAAGTAGTTACGCAAATGGGAAATCAGGGTTCGTCAAATGATGGTCGTAGAGTTTTGCAAGAATGGTTTGATGCAGGATTGATTGGTACGGTAAAAAAAGTGCATATTTGGACAGACCGCCCTGTTTGGCCCCAAGGAATTCCTACGCCAACAGGTAAATTTGAAGTCCCTGCTGACTTCAATTGGGATTTATGGCTCGGACCTGCTCCAGCCCGTGATTTTCATCCTACGGCATATCACCCTTTCAAATGGCGTGGTTGGTGGGACTTCGGTACGGGTGCCATGGGCGACATGGGTTGTCACTTGTTGGATGGCGTTTTCAAAGTGTTAGACCTGACTTATCCTACTGATGTACAATGCAGTGTAAGTTCAATTTATACCAAAGACTGGGTGCCAGAGTATTTGCCAGATAGCTGTCCACCTTCTTCAAAAGTTACGTTTACATATCCTAAAACTACTAAAAATAATTCTCCAATTGAGATTATTTGGTATGACGGAGGATTACGTCCTGATATTCCAGCTGAATGGGGCGATGAACCATTATGGACAAATGGCGTGATTTATGAAGGAACAAAAGGTAAAATGGCGAATGAATTATACAATCAGAATCCTACTTTATTGCCTAAATCAAGAATGGAAACTGCGGAGGTGAAAGCCGTGAAACCAACGCTTTATCGTATCGAAAACCAAGCATCTGGACATAATTATCATTGGGTGAAAGCTTGTAAAGCGGGATATGGTAAATTAGAAACCAGTTCACCTTTTGATTTTGCAGGACCTTTAACCGAAATGATTTTGATGGGCAATCTTGCCATCAGAAGCTATACTTATCGGGAGGGTGAAGGACGTACAGGCAAATTCCCAGGACGTAAAAAACTGACATGGAATGGTAAGGATATGAAAATCACCAATTTTGATTACGCTAATCAATTCGTAAGTCGTCAGTATAGAGAGGGCTGGAAATTGGGTTGATGATTTGATGCTCGTCTTTTGATGTTTGGAAAATGAACGCCGAACATCGAAAGACGAACATCAAGCATCAAGCTTCGAATTACCCCATCTCAATTCCAATTCCCCGCATCAGCATACTTGCATTAAAACTATGGCAAACGCCCGCCCGAAGTTTATAATCAAAGACTAAATCATCATTTATTACTTCCGAAGAGAAACTATAATTTTTCACAAAGTCCTGATTTTCAAACTCATCGCCCAGTTCTACGTCATGCGTTGAGATAAAACCCGATGCCGTTGTTTTGTGTAATTGCAACATCAAAGCCTTTGCCCCTTCGTGTCTATCCTTTGAATTCGTCCCCTTCAATATTTCATCTAAAAAGTATAATATCGGAAAAGATTTGTTATCTGTTTTTTCACTGTTAACTGATGTAATCAACGTCTTCAACCGCTTCAATTCCGCATAAAATGAAGACGTATCTTCTTCCAAAGAATCCTGCGTTCGCATACTCGTGAATACCTGCATACACGAACACGCAAATGCCTCTGCACATACCACAGACCCCGCCAAAGCCAAGACAATATTCACCGCCACCGTTCGCTGAAAGGTACTTTTTCCTGACATATTTGAACCTGTTATGATGATGGTTTTGCCTTCTCCCTCCAATTCAATATCGTTATTTACTCGTTTTGCTTTACGAATCATCGGATGCGCTAATCCTTTGGTTATCAAGAAGATAGACCTTTCTGTGATTTCAGGTTTTATAAAATCTGGATTGGCAAATCGTAATCCTGCAAAGCTATTTAAGGTTTCAAATTCAGCAATTACGTCAAGCCAATTTGGGAGATTACTTTGATATTGTCGTTTCCAATTTTCTAGTTTGATAAAATATTGAACATCCCATAAAGTTGGAATACCGACCACAAACATAAAAATAGGATTTGCCCGATTGCCCAATTTATTCAAAATATCTTCCAATGCTCGAATGGCAGGGCTTGCCTCTGTAATTTGAACCTGTAAATCTGCCAATTTTTCATGCGTAAACCTCTGATTAACAATTAGTTCCGAAAGATTAGCATAAGCCTTTAACGTTCCCGTAAGTCTGAGCGTTTGGTCGAGAGCATTAGAAACTATGGCGTAAATTTGTTTACCAATCAATCCATGAATTACTAACAATACCAGTGGGTAACCAATCGGAATAAAATCAAAAGCCCAAGCTAAAATTAAGGGGAGGGTTAGGTAAGGTAAATATTTCCCGTACTGAAAAATTGGCTTTTTAATATCCTCATTTTCAGGAGAGTGACTCCATGAAAGTAGTTTGTGAGTTGGTTCAGCAACCTCTTCAATTAGGAAGGCGGAGGCTTCTAATTCTTGTCTGAAATCTATTTTAACGGATAATTCTTCAATCGCTTGCTGACGGTTTTCAATTTCAGATTTATTGGCAGGATATTTTAGCCAGTTTGCCAACGTACTTGCTCCCGTGTAGGTATGCGTGCGATTGAGAAGTTTGAAGAGGGATTGTTTACCGAAAATATCTAAATCAGATGTATAAAAATGGTTAGGCTCTGCAAATTGTTCCCCTGTTTCGCTGCGGGTAAATTCATTGTCCAATCGTCTGATTTCATCTTCATTCAAAGCTACTAATGCTCTATTTTTATCTCGTAAATGCTTGACTTTCAGATGTTTTTTTACGGAAGAAAGAAAAATAGCGATGCCCATAATTACCACAGGGATAACATAATCTCCACCCCAAAATTGATAAATAGCATAGCTAATCAAAAAGGTAATAAGAAATAATATTCCCCGAAAAATCGCCCATTGATTATACTGTTTTTGAAATTGTTCAGCAAGGTTTTGGAAAGTTTCTTTTCTGGATTGGAAGGTTTGTATTGGTGTCATTTTTGTATTTTATACATTCATCATCTCATCATATTCCACATATTTCACTCCACTAAGTCCTTGATTAGCAAAACGTTGCATGGCTTTGGCAACATCAGCGGCTTCAATTCCATGATACTTCCGAAGGCTTCCAAATAATAAAGGCGAAAGTACATTTGACAACACTGTCCCAATTTTTTCACCCAAACGAAACTCTCCTCTATCACCCAAAAGCATGGAAGGGCGAACACTCACAAAGTTCTGAAAACCAAGCGATTCTATCTTTTTTTCTAAGTCTCCTTTTGTTCTCAAATAAAAATTAGAAGATTGAAAATTGGCTCCCACTGCCGAAACTAAAATATACTGTTTCATGTCATTGGCTTTCGCAATTTTTCCAATTTCGTAGGGGTACGTACAGTCAATTTTGTATTGCTCTTCCTTTGAACCCGCTTTTGCCAAAGTTGTACCCATCGCACAAAATAAATCGTCCCCCATGATTTTTGAAGCATCGGGCTTGTCAAAATCAATTACTTCTTGAACGAGCTTAAAGTGGCTGATATTTAAGGGTGTACGTAATAACAAAACTACTTTTGAATAATTAGCATTATCTAAAAGCTGTTTTACAAGTGTACTACCGACCAAGCCAGTAGCACCAATGACGATAGCTGTTTTCATGTATTAGTTGCCCATTATTTGTTACCGGTTATAGATTATTTGTTACTAGTTAACAAATAGCAGTATAATATGTAAAAAAGTAATTATTTTTCACTAACCAGTTTATAACAATCCCCAGTTAATTCCCCATTTCGCTAAACGATAACGTATAGATACCCTTAATACACCTAAGCCATATTTTGAACTTCGAGCAAAATTGATAGAAGAGGCTTCATCAAAATATTTTGTTGGACAGGTAACTTCTGCAATTTCAAAGCCTTGCCAAAAGATTTGCGCAATCATTTCGTTATCAAATACAAAATCGTCATCACATTTATGGAAAGGTACTTTTTCTAAAACTTCTCTTGAAAATGCACGATAACCAGTATGATATTCAGACAGTTTTTGTGAGAGCATAATATTCTGAAAAAGCGTCAGGAAACGGTTGGCAATATATTTATACATGGGCATGCCGCCTTTCAAAGCACCTTTGCCCAAGATTCTTGAACCAAAAACTACTGGATAAAGCTCATTGCCAATAATAGTAATCATAGCTGGGAGTAGGAGGGGAGTATATTGATAATCTGGATGAACCATAATTACAATATCAGCACCCAATTCAAGCGCTTTGGTATAGCAAGTTTTTTGGTTTCCACCATAGCCTTTATTAATATCATGACGGATGACATGCTTAATCCCCAGTGATTTAGCTACATCTGAGGTATTGTCTGGACTATGGTCATCCACTAAAATTACATCATCAACAAGGTCAAAAGGTATTTCTCTATAAGTTTTTTCAAGCGTGAGTGCAGCCTTGTATGCGGGCATCACAACGATTACTTTTTTGTTATTATACATTTGGAGAATGGGTTTCTAAGGTCTAAATGGTATATGTTATCACAAAGTTCTGAACAAATTAAATGCCATTTGCAATACTGGCCAAAAGATTGTTATTTTTTGGTAAATTTGGGGGTATAAATTCATGAAAATTATAATGTTGAGTAAAATAAGTAAATTTTTTGATAAAGATTCCAGTCTGCAAACGCTTATCTGGGTAGGAATTGGGCTTAGGATTTTGGTTTTTATAGTCATGAATCCCGAAAACCCTGATGCTCACCATGAGGTTTTGGAATATATCGTTAAAAACCATAAGCTCCCACGTACTCATGAGCTTTTTTTGGCTTGCCATCCTCCCCTTTATTACCTAACCTCTTTGCCTTTTTTTGTGATTGGAGGCTTAAAGATGGTTGAATTCTACGGATTGCTAATTTCATGTGTGAATCTTTGGCTAATGGCAAAATTGTTAAAGCTAACTATAGAAGACGTAATAATACGTAATCTTAGCTTTGTATTGGCAGTTTTTTTAGGAACATATCTCATTTATTCATTATTCGTTTCTAATGATACGCTCTCGGTTTTAATGGGTACTTGGTATTTTTATAGTTTGGCAAAATATCTAAAAAGTCAGACTCAAAAAAATGAAATGATACTTTCCTTATCAACGGGTTTGGCCTTGCTTACCAAATCCACTTTTATTCCTTTTGTTCCTGTTACTTTGGTCATTATTTTATTGGTTAGAGTGCGGCAACCATTCAAAAAAATTGTCTATTCAATGCTCATAGCTGGGGCAATTATTGGTTTTACGGGTACTTATAAATTTGTAGAAAACTTAAAAGTACAGCATCAATTATTTGTTCATAATCTTGATATTTTTTCTTTTCCCAGCAATGCTAATTTTTATAAAGGGCCAGAGAGTTGGTATAACTGTAATATCTTGACATTGATAAAAGACCCTAATTTATCTTCTCGAAACCCCAGCATACATTCAGCTCCGCTGTTGATGTATGGTACTTTTTGGTATAAACATCAATACTTTGAAAATAACCTTACTTTCGGAAATTATTCAGGGTTTCGGTATATAGGTAGCCTGTTTTTTATTCTTGGAATATGCCCTACTTTGCTAATTTTATTGGGTATAGCCTTATCAATTAGACAAGGTTTTATGGTATTATTTACTTGGAAGAATAAATTTGGTACGGAGATTTTTTGGTCGAACCTGTTCAATTCCGTTTGTCTTCTTTTGTTATTAGCAAGCATAGCCACTATGTTTACAGGTGTAATAAAATACAACGATTGGGCTTTTATGCACACAAGGTTATTGGTACACGTTTTTTATCCAATTGTGTTATTGTTAGCGACAGGGATGAGGTTTATGAAGAAGCGTTATACAAATTCGTTAAATTACATTGCGCTAAATTTAATACTCTTTGCGGGATTATCGATTGTTTATTTTTCTGTAGAAAGTGCCGTAATTGTCTATAATTGGCTTCATTATGGAAATAAAGATGAAATTCAGTGGTATGTTAATAAGAGTTTAGGGTTGTGAAATAAAGTATAATACCGCAATGTCGCTATGACGAAGGCTTTGAAGAATTATTGCGTTTTAAGTAATTGAAATATTTGGTATAACCCTATTTATCTTAACGTCATAGCGCCTTTGCGGTTATTAATTCGTCGCAACTCTCAACAAAAAAATGGCAGAAAATACATTAAAAATAGTCCTTAAATCATACGAAAAACGGCTTACCAACTTGACTTCAAGAAACAGGTCGTTGTTATTGCTAAGTCTTTCTACGGAACAGTTTTTGGATATACATGAACTTGACTTTTTACAAAATAAACCTTCATTTAACATCATTGAGCAACTAATTGCTCAAAAAAATACTATTCCTTTATGCGAAATTCACGACCCTCGCTACGAGCGTGTCAATGAAGTTAGCAAGCGATTACGCAAAATTTCAAGAACCGAAAAATTCATTGAAGAAGAACATGGTTCGGAAGATCTGTATGTAGGTTATCCCATCGTAAAAGGCAAATTTTCGGATGGAACAGTAGTACGTTGCCCATTATTGTTTTTTCCCGTTACAATACTTAAAAAAGAGGGTCAGCTATGGCAATTACAAACCAGAGACGAATCCGTAACGCTCAATCGTAGCTTTCTTTTAGCTTATTCTCACTTCAATCAAATCAAGATTTCTGATGAATTTTTGGAACATAGCTTTGAAGATTTGTCAAAAGATTCACTCGAATTTAGAACTCAACTATATGAATTTTTAAAAGACTCTTCTCTAAAGATTAATTTTAATAAGGAATTGTTTGTCAATGAGTTACTTCCCTTTGAGAAAATGCTCAAAGCTGATTTAGACCTTTCAGAAAATAATGGAGAATTAAAATTATACCCTCAAGCAGTCTTAGGGATTTTTCCCCAAGCAGGTTCATTTTTAGTGCCTGATTATCAGAGTTTGGATTTTCGAGTTTCGGATGTGGAGTTAAATTTAGAGATATTGTTTCCCAGTAATAACTCCGCACTCGAAACTCGAAACTCGAAACTCCGTGAGGAAAATCTCCTTACTCCTTTTGCCATTGATGCTACCCAAGAATTGGCATTACGACAAGTAAAGTCTGGATTTTCGTTAGTAGTTCAAGGTCCTCCAGGTACGGGTAAATCTCAGTTGATTTGTAATCTGGTGGCAGATTTTACGGCTCGTGGCAAAAAGGTTTTGGTAGTTTGTCAGAAAAGAGCCGCCCTTGATGTCGTACAAGAACGTCTTACCCAGGGGGGTATGCGTGCCTTTGTGGGCAACGTGCATGACTTCAAAAATGATCGCAAAGGGTTGTATGAACAGATTTTATTACAAATTGAACAAATTGAAGAATATCAAAAGCAAAACAATAGCCTTGATGCCATATTTTTAGATAGAAATTTTACTCAAGAAAGTCGCCAAATTGATAAGATTTCAGAGACATTGCAAGAGTTCAAAGATGCCCTTTTTGATACTTCCGAATGTGGACTTTCAGTGAAAGAATTGTACTTAACAAGTTCTCCTAATAAGCCATTTTTAGATTTAAAAAATGAATATAAATCGTTTAAATTCAATGAGATAGATGATTTTTTAAGAAGATTTAGTCAGTATGTTTTTTTTAATAATAGACTCGCTGAGCCACTATTCCCTTTGGCTACCACTCCAAACAATTTTTGGCAGCAAAGATTATCTTTTGAAAGTAAACAATATTCAGAAATATCAATAATCATTCAAGCGATTGACTCAGTAACCGATTTTGTACAAAACCTTGAAAAAGAATCAACTGAAAATCTCAAAAAATTAATTAATTTACAAGATTTACAACAAATTTCTTCGGAAAAAGAGGAAATTAAAAAGCTCATTTTAACGATTGAAAACGATAAAATTTATCAAGTTTTTGCTCGATATAGTCAAAAAAAAATAAAGCTAAATAGCTCGAAAATTAACCAATTAGAAGCGGAAGTAGCCACTTTTTTTGCAGAACAGGGTATTGAAATAACCTTACCCAGCATACAACTTTTGCCTTTTTTATCTAAATTAAATAGTGCAATTGATACTAAATCCAATGCAATTGGTGGATTTTTTTGGGGAATATTCTCCAAAGAGAAAATTGATATTCAGAATGTTACAATGGCCAATGGTTTAGGATTTTCGTTAGATGATTTGATTAAATTAAGACGAAGAATTCAAAATAGAATTGGCTTAGAAAAATGGTGGAATGAAAATGCGTATTTGTTTGGAATGGAACTTACTGATGAAGCAATATGGCTTCGTAAAGGTATAAGATGGTTTGAAAGACATTTCCAACAACTTTATCAAGCTGAAAAGGTAAATAAAATGTGGAAATTACTCATAAAAAAATTGCCTTCTACCTTTGAAAATTGGCAAAATTTATCTTGGAATGAGTTTCAAAGTAGAGCAAATTTCATGGTTCAAAAATCACATCATCTGCTTGATAATCAGCTTATTTGGAAAGATTATTTATCGGAAATACAGATTGAATTTTTGTCAAAAACAACCTCCATAACGACAATAAAAACATACTTAAAAGAACATTTCGATTTAATGAAAGAAGCAGATACACTAAAGGCATCTTTCAGTAGAGCAGAATGGCAAGTTGTTAAACATTTTTTGTCAGAATCTCAACCTGTTATTGCTTTTACAAACAGTCTAAAATTAGCTTGGATTGAACATATTGAAGAAATAAATCCAGTGCTAAGAAGTGTTAGTTCCTTGAAAATCAGCCAATTAGAAGAAGAGTTGCAACAATCTGTTCTTAAAAAGCAAGAATTTAGTAAAGAGATTTTAGGTTTAAAATTACGAGAAGAAACCTATCGAAATTTAGAAAAAAACCGCCTACAGAATGTCGTAACTTACCGAGAGTTGAAGCATCAAGTTGCTAAAAAACGTAAACTTTGGTCGGTCAGAAAGTTGATTTCTGAATATTCTGAAGAAGTTTTTAAACTTGTTCCTTGCTGGTTGGCATCCCCCGAAACTGTTTCAGCAATTTTCCCTCTTCAAGCTCCTCAAGAAGAAGCATTTTTTGATTTAATTATTTTTGATGAAGCCTCTCAATGTTTTGCCGAACAAGGTATTCCTGCCCTTTTTAGAGGTAAGCAAGTGGTCATTGCAGGCGACTCAAAACAGTTACAGCCCAATGATTTATACCGAATTAGGTTTGAAACCGAAACAGATGATTTGCCCGAATTAGAGATTGACTCCCTCTTAGACCTGGCTTGTCAATATCTCCCCCAAACGCAACTAAAAGGACATTATCGTAGTCATTCACTGGATTTAATTGATTTCTCAAATCGTCATTTTTACAAAAACACCTTATCGTTACTCCCTGACTTTAAAGAACTTAACCTCAAAGAGCCAGCTATTAATTATTTAAAAGTAGATGGTGTCTGGGAAAATAATACCAATCCTATTGAGGCGGAAGCCATTTGGAATTTAGTAGATAACTTGAACCAAATATATCCTGAAAAATCTGTTGGAATTGTTACTTTTAATGCAAAACAGCAAGGCTATATTCAAGATTTATTAGACACAAAATCCATAGAATTTACCCATCCACTATTCATTAAAAACATTGAAAATGTGCAAGGTGATGAACGAGATTTCATTATTTTCTCGGTGGGTTATGCTCCTGATGCGAAAGGTAAAATGAGTATGCAATTTGGCTCATTGAACGCCAAAGGAGGTGAAAATAGGTTGAATGTTGCCATCACAAGAGCCAAAGAAAAAGTATTTGTGGTAAGTAGTATTTTACCCAATCAGCTGCGAGTAGAAGAGGCTCAAAACGAAGGTCCAAGATTGTTAAAAAGCTATTTGGAATATGCTCTGATGGTTTCGGAAGGAAAATATAAACCAACTCCATATCGCTCAGAAAAATATCAAGCAAATTGGTTATTAAAAGAACAACTTTTAGATAGTACGGGAGCAGAACGCTGTCCCATCCTTTCCCGTGAAGCACAGTCTAACGATAATTCATTTTATATCAAAGAGTTACCATTTGCAGATTTAACCGTAAAAAATAATCAACAATATGAATCATTAATCTTGACTGATGATGATTTGTACTACGAAAACCTTTCGCCTAAAGAAACTTTTGCCTATATTCCAGCAGGTTTACGAGCAAAAGGATGGAAATTTGAGAGGATTTTTAGTCGTAATTTTTGGAAGAAATAAATGGGCACGCAGATGACACAGAGACCTTCGGCAATCGAAACGTCGAACCGCACAGATTTTCGCAAATTAAAAATAAGAAAATAAAAACTTATTGAACATGATCTTTAGCTTAAAATCTTAAAAAAATAGTTAGACAAAATCCTCTTAAATCTGCGTTGCCGAAGGCATATGCGTTATCTGCGTGCCATCATTAAACACAAATATGAAAAACATTATCCTCCATCTCCGCATACCCTTTTCATTGTTCCTTATGCCAGTGTTTTGGTTTGCAGTAAGTCAAACGCAAAACCCTAATTGGAGCGCTGTAGCATGGCTTTTTGTGCTATTGCATCTGCTGATTTATCCCGCTTCAAATGCTTATAACAGCTATTTTGATAAAGACGAAGGCTCAATTGGAGGACTTGAAAACCCTCCTCCCATTAGTAAGGAGTTGTATTACGTATCTTGGATTTTGGACATTATTGCTATTGTAGTAGCATATTTTTTATCGGGCTGGGTTTTGTCAGTAGCTTTGATTATTTACAGCTCTATCTCAAAAGCGTACTCAAACGATAAAATTCGCTTGAAAAAATATCCAGTTTTGAGCTGGCTAACTGTTGGAATTTTTCAAGGAGCTTTTACGTATTTAACAGTTATTCAAGCAGTTGGAAACGTTGAATTATCAGATTTAGGGCAAACAAAATACCTTTTTCCTGCTGCATTAAGTAGTTTAAATCTTTTAGGATTTTACCCAATGACCCAAATTTACCAGCACGAAGAAGACGCCAAAAGGGGAGATTTGACCATGAGTAGATTATTAGGGATTAAAGGTACCTTCATTTTCACCGCCAGTATATTTTTATTCGTAACCATTGGCTTTTATGTTTATTTTCAAAATACACAACTATTTCATATTCAAGCATTTATAGTGTATTTAATAGTGATGTCTCCCGTGTTGATATACTTTAATTTATGGTTTTTGAAGGTTTTGAAAAACGAAAACCAAGCAGACTTTCACCACACAATGCGGCTAAATATGCTTGGTTCAGTTTGTCTGAATTTATTTTTTATTTTGTTATTAATACGATAACTAATGAAGCTTCAATAATCAACAATTCAGTAATTCAATAATTTCGTTTAAAGCGGTAATTTATCACGCAAAAGCCCATACACCCACGTACCCGCAACGGCAGAAAGCAGCGTTATAGAAATTACCCCAAAACCACTCCCAATCTGAGCGAAAAGTGGACCTGGACAAGCACCAGTTATTGCCCAACCAAAACCAAAAATTAGTCCTCCATAAATCTGTCCTTTATTAAAAGTTTTGGGAGCAATAGAAATTTTATCACCAGATAAGGTCTTGATATTCAATAGTTTAATTGCCTGAATAGAAATCATGCCCACCACCACAGCTGTACCAATTACGCCATACATATGGAAGCTCGTGAGTCTAAACATTTCCTGAATTCTGAACCAAGAAATGATTTCAGATTTTACCGCAATAATGCCAAAAAATATTCCTGCAAACAGATATTTTATATTTGAAAAATTAAAAGCTTCCGCCTCATTTTTCGTGGGAATTTCTACTAATTCAAACTCTTCTGATGTATTATTCATATTACTCAAAATTTCTATTTTTAATCTTACAAAAAAACTATTCTTCCTCTTTATTCTTCTAAATATTTTCTCTTAAAAACCTATCTTCTCTATCCTACCTATGTGGTTATAACTTAAATAAAAAAGGCAAAATCAACCAAGTCATCACAAAGCCACCAACCATAAAACATATCGTAGCAATCAAGGACGGAATCTGTAAATTAGACAAACCCATAATGGCGTGTCCAGAAGTACATCCACCCGCCCAACGAGTTCCAAAACCGACTAAAAATCCTCCCAACACAATGAAAATGAATCCTTTAAGGGTAAATAGATTTTCGAAATTGAATAAATCTGTCGGTAATAAACCCGAAAAATCTTTGATACCCAAAGCCGCTAATTCTTGTTGAGTTTGTGGATTAATCACAATAGCGTTTGGATTTGAGAGTAAAGAACTACCAATAAATCCACCCAAAAGAATACCTACCACAAAAAATAAATTCCATGATTCTTTCTTCCAATCGTACTTAAAAAAGTTAATATTGGCAGGCATACAAGCTGCACAAACGTGCCGAAGCGAAGACGAAATCCCGAAGGTTTTATTGCCTAAAATCAATAAAAGTGGGACGGTCAAGCCAATCAAAAGCCCTGAGATTGACCAATGCCAAGGCTGGTGGAGAAATTCTAAAATATTCATTATTTTTGATAAAAAAAATTAAACAAATGCAGATTTAACTTATTTGCATAAATTAGAGAAACAATTAAAAAAACAATTATGTTCGTAGGGATCGCAACATTACTCATCAATTGGTTTATATTTTTCTTCTTTTTGAAAGATGAAAAATTTTATCCAGCTATGTACAAATTCTACTGGACATTAGCCATTATTTTTATTCCCTTTGCTTGGATTTTATATTTGGCTTGGGGCAGAAAAGCTCATGCTTTACCAAGGGAATAATTTTATAAAATACCAGTCTTAGCAATGGCTCCAAATCCCCCTTCAATATTCACCACATTGTGATAACCCCTTGATTTCAAGATACTTGCGGCTACCATCGAACGGTAGCCACCTGCACAATGCACATAGTTGGGTGCTTCTTTATCAAACTCAGTCATTAATTCCGAAATTTGAGCTAAAGGGATGTTTTCAGCATCTTTAACATGCCCTGTTTCAAACTCCGTGGTCTTACGTACATCTTTAATAATAAGATTATCACGTTTATAAATTTCTGCAAATTCTTCGGCAGAAACCGAGTCTATTTCGTCAGTTTCACGACCCGAGGCAATCCATGCTTCAATGCCGCCTTTCAAATAACCCAATACATTATCATAGCCTACTCTCGCCAAGCGTTTCACTACTTCTTCTTCCCTCCCTTCATCCGCTACAATCAAAATTTCTTGCTGGATATCTCTCACGAGCGTACCCACCCAAGGAGCAAAATCCCCATCAATTCCAATAAAAACTGACCTTGGAATAAAGCCTTTTCCAAATGCATCAGGCTTACGAGTGTCCAAGATCAAAGCGTCAGTAGCATTCACCAAATCCTCAAACTCCTGGGGAGAATGTGCGGTCAAACCACGCTCCATAACACCCTTAACTGCTTGAATACCAGTCTTATTAAGCATCACATTCTTTGGAAAATAAAAGGGCGGAGGAGTCAATCCATCCGTTACCGATTCAATAAATTGCTCTTTCGTTTGAGGTTTCAATGCATAATTTACCATCTTTTGACTTCCCAGAGTATCAGAAGTTTCCTTCGACATATTTTTGCCACAAGCCGAGCCTGCCCCATGCGCAGGATAAACTATTACATCGTCATTTAAAGGCATAATTTTTTGGTTCAAAGAATCGTATAAATGTCCAGCCAAATCAGTCATATTTAATGAACCATTCTGAGCTAAATCCGGACGACCTACATCACCAATAAACAATGTATCACCCGAAAAAAGAGCAGTTTGTTTTTGGTTTTCATCCAACAATAAATAACAACTCGATTCCATCGTATGTCCTGGTGTGTGCAAAACTTTTATCGTTACATTGCCCAATTTAAACTCCTGATTATCAGTAGCAATAATAGCTTTAAAAGTAGGATTTGCATTAGGGCCGTAAATAATGGGAGCATTTGTCCTCTGAGATAATTCCACATGTCCCGACACAAAATCAGCGTGGAAATGCGTCTCGAAAATGTACTTTATCGTGGCATGATTGCGCTTGGCTTTTTCGATATACGAATTTACTTCACGTAGGGGATCAATGATAGCCACCTCTCCCTCAGACTCGATGTAATAGGCTCCTTGAGCCAAACATCCTGTATAAATTTGTTCTATTTTCATGTGTATATTTTTGGGTGGGTCACAGAATTTCTCAGATTTTAACACGGAGTTTTTGATTTGACCACACAACTTAATTTTACTCTCATTTGCTTACTTAAAAAAATCCGTGAAAAACTCTGCGTTACTCCGAAACCTATCTTCTTTGAAATGTACAAAAAGTAAAGTTTTGCACTGTCTTAAATGGGGTCTCATGGTTTTCATTAAAACACCTTATCTTTTCAAAATTTTCCTTAAACTTTTCCGTCATCGCTTCTTCTGAATACTGTTTGATTTCTAAGCCACTACATTTGGTTGGACCTTGTTCTGAGAACGTTCCAACGCTTAAAAAACCTTCATTTTTAATACTCGTTTTGGCAATGGATAAATAGGTATCAATTTGTCCATTTTCTATTAAAAAATGAAAGGCAGCACGATCGTGCCAAATATCATATTTTTTATCAATACCTTGATATTCAATTATATCTGAAACAATCCATTCGATCTTTTTAGCCTCCTTTCCCAATCTCACTTTAGCTCTTTCAATTGCTTTTTCAGAAATATCCAACACCGTAATATTCTTAAAACCTTCTTGTAATAAAAAATCCACTAAATAGCTATCACCTCCACCAACATCAATAATTTGGGCGGATTTAGGTAAGTTTAACGACTTAATAATATTCAAAGAAGTAGTAGGCTTGTCTTGAAACCAACTTACTTCGTGGGGACTTTTTGTAGTAAAAACTGTTTCCCAATGGCTCTTTATACTCTGGTTCATTCTTGGAAAAATTAAAATTAAGCAAATTTATTTTAAACAAAATTTAAAAAATAACTCACTACCCATTCTTGGCTTTACAGAATTATAACAAGCTTCTAAAATTTTTATGTTAAATTTCTCTGAAAACAAATTTTTATATTCCTCTTTACTCCCTCCAAATGGCGGACTGTTGGGAAATTGTACCTTAAAAAGCAGGCCTGCTAACGTTCCCGAAGGCCTTAACAATTCAGTCATTTTCTGAACATATTTAGGCCTAAATGTAGGATCAATGGCACAAAAAAAAGTTTGTTCTAAAATCAAATCATATTCCCCTATATGAGCAAAAAAATCACCTTCTATTACTTTAACTTGTTGATAGTCTGCAAGATTTTTCTTCATAATTTCTACCGCCAGTGGAGCAATATCAATCATAGTTACGTACTGGAAACCTTGTTCTGCCAAATAACGAGCCTCACGGCCACTTCCACAGCCAGGCATTAGAATTCGTAAATTCTTATCCGTCAATTGGTCAATGTATGCTTTCAAAGGAGGTGAAATAGTTTTCAAATCCCAGCGAGTCTGCTCCGTTTCGTAGCAATTATTCCAGTAATCTTTTGAGAGAAATTCAGGCACTTAAATAGTTGTGATTTAGTAAGTTGTGAGTGGTGATTTTTACTACCAAAATCCTTAGCGTCTTCCCGTCTTAGCGGTTCAATTATTTCAAAATCAATTCTTTAATCAATATCCAAGTACCCATCATCAACGTGAACCATCCAAAAGCAGGTTTCAATTGTTGATTATCTAAACGTTTAGAAAGCGAAGTCCCAATCAATACTCCAACAAGTGCAAGCCCAATAAATGTTCCCAGAAAAGCCCAATCTAAATGGTGTTTTCCCAAATCTCCCGTAAAGCCAATTAATGAATTTATCGCAATAATCATCAATGAAGTGCCAACTGCTAATTTCATGGGAAGTTTTACAAAATTGGTCAAAACGGGAATGATTAAAAATCCCCCACCTACGCCCACAAAACCAGTCAGTGTACCTACCAGCAATCCTTCTACGAAAATCAGGCTATAATTCAATTTTTCGATAGCCTCCGAAATATTATCTAATACTTGTCTTTTCCGAATCATTGCCCTTGAAGCCAAAAGCATCAGAAGAGCAAAAGTCAGCATAATTAAGCCGTTTTTTGTTAGAATGAATTCTCCAAAATGGGCAATTTCATTAGGAATTAAAGGCATTAAATATTTACGTGTTAGAAAGACCATTATGAACGATGGAAACGAAAAAAATAATGCTGTTCGCCAACTTGCTAAACCTTTTAATTGATAATTGATAGATGCTACCGCCGAGGTAATGCCGACGGTCAAAAGCGAATAAGCTGTTGCTAATGAAGGGTCAATCTTGAAAACATAAACCAAAACTGGCACTGTCATGATAGAACCGCCACCCCCTAAAAGACTGAGTAATAGACCAATAAAAATCGCTAAAAAATATCCTATTAAATCCATAGATTAATATCAATATATGTTAATACTTTCATGCAATGTAACACAGCAAAGATAACCGTGTTATGGTAATCTAATAATTACAATCACAATGCTCGATACATTCAATCAATTTCATTACTTCACGCTCTTTTAGGGAATAAAAAACATTTAACCCATCTTTTTCAGAGCGTAAAATACCTTTCAATTTCATATTAATTAAATGATGTGATAGCAGAGATTGTTCACAATTTAATACCTCACAAATCTCATTAACTGACAGTTTTTCGTTTTGCGAAAGTAAATCTACAATCGCCAAACGTGTTGGATGAGCCACGGTTTTCAGAATAAAAGCCGCTTTTTCTAATTTATCTTTATTGATTTGATAAGTAACCATTTAGTTGAAAATTTATTACAGAAATAAATTGTTTTGCAAATATATGATAATATTTTCATATATCAATATTAAATAAATATTTCTTGACTCATTTTGATCGATTTATCAAACTCTTTTTTGTCTAATTTCAGTTCAAGTCCTTGATTTTCAAAGAATTGTATTATATTTTGGGTGTTGATATTCCCTACTAAATCATCTTCTGCCATTGGGCAACCGCCAAAACCGCCGATTGCTCCATCAAATCTTTGGCAACCAGCTTCAAAAGCAGAATGAATTTTCATGTTCCAATTTTCTTGATTTGCATGAAAATGAGCGCCAAATTCTATGTTGGGATAGGCAGGTATAAGAGATGTATAAAGTTGCGTAATGGTCTCAGCATTCGCCACGCCCACGGTATCAGAAAGGGCAATAATCTTAATGCCTAAATTGTACATTTTCTCTGCCCAGTCAGCCACAATTTCAGAATTAAAAACATCACCATAAGGATTGCCGAAACCCATTGAAAAATAAACAACCATTTCTTTGCCAGCTCTTTGACATAGATTCTGAATAGCCTCTACAGTTTTGAAAGCCTCTGAAATTGAGCTATTTGTATTGCGTTGCTGAAATGTTTCTGAAATAGAAAAAGGAAATCCTAAATATTTAATTCTTGGGAAATTAACGGCTGTTTCCGCCCCCCTCAGATTGGCAATGATGGCTAATAATTTGGTGTCAGATTCTTCTAAAGCCTCATAAACGATTACAGTATCGGCCATTTGAGGAATAGCTTTGGGAGAAACAAAACTACCAAAATCAAGCGTATCAAAACCAACTTTCAATAGTTGATTGAGGTAAGCAATCTTCTTTTCAGTTGGAATCCAAGTAGTCCAGCCCTGCATGGCATCACGAGGGCATTCTATAAGTTTAAGTTTCATTTGTTATTGATGATTTATAAGTAAATATTAAGCAAATTAAGAACACAAAAAAGGAAGTTAAAAATATTTATTAAAAACAAAGATATATTACAGATTTTAAGAATTTAACAGACATTTACCATTATTTTTATTTTTGTAAATAATCCTAATAAGCAAAATTAATGCTCAATTTTTATCATAACTTCAAAAAAAATCCCGCTCATTTCTGAAACGGGATTTACAAAATTAGGTTAGGATATTAAATCTCAAAATAAGGAAAATTACTTTCTCGACATTACTTTCATGTTGTCAAAACCCGCACGATTTGGATATTCCATCATAATCTTACCGATTACGTCATACACCAAAGCCTCACGGTCTTTACGGTTACGTTCATTAATTTCACCTTTGGCATAACCTTGCCAAACCATATCCTTTGTTTTTCCGTCAAGCAAACTAATAATAACTCTATTTTCCTCATAATTGCGAGAAGAAACATTATTATTTCCACCCCATCCCCATCCCCAATAGGGTGAAAAGGTGTTATTAGATTGAACTGACTGCATATTTTGAGCATCGGTTGAAAAACTTACCAAAATATCAGGATTTGTGCTACTGAACTTATAACCTCTATTTTCCATCTCACGAGTCATTGCTTGCGTCATACGTTTAATCATTAACTGACTACCCATCACAGCATCTTGCTTAGCCTGAGGGGGACTATAAAAACCATAAGTTGAATATTGTGAAAAATTAGCTTGACGGTCATAATCTGAGCGAACCATCAAGGATGGGCTACAGCTACTCATCCCGAATAGCAAAGCCAAAGCGAAGAAACTTGTTATTATTTTCATTTTACAAAAAAATAAGCGATTTTATACATTAGTAAACATCTGTCATTCAGATTAGTACGTATATGTCATAGGCTATTTGTAAAATGTTTTGGTTTAAGTGTTTGTACCTTAATAACACTAATAAAACGCCAAGAGTTTTTTATTTATTACTTAATAATAATTTTTTTTTCTATTTTTATTTAATTTTACATAAAAATCTCGGCATTATTATTGCATTGTACTAACCAAAGATAATTTTGTTTTATCGCTCTATTTAGATTATAATTTTGAATAGTAAAGATTAACATTAATTATCGCCCGTACGAACGAATAATGTATTGTTAATATTTGTTAATGGATAAAAAATATTTATCATTTTATTGGGAAATAATATTACAACTACTATCTTTGATTCATCCTTTCAGGAACACTTCTCAATAACGGGAACAAAATTTTCACTATAAAAAAATAACCATATACAATTTGAAGAAAAGCTTTACGTTAACTAAATAGATTTATCAAAATGGAAAAAGTCCATGTTAACGACAGTGAGCTTGTATCACGTTATATCAAAAATAGTGACGAACACGCATTTGAAACTCTTGTTCGCCGTTACAAATCCAAAGTTTATACCACGATTTATTTGATTGTTAAGGATACCTTCGTAGCCGAAGACCTCATGCAAGATACTTTTATCAAAGCAGTTGATGTACTTCGTTCTGGTCGGTATAATGATGAAGGTAAGTTTTTGCCTTGGGTGCTTAGAATAGCCCATAACATGGCAATTGACTATTTCCGTCGTGATAAACGCTACCCAAATGTTGTATTTGAAGATGGTAGTAATGTTTTTAATACCCTTGATTTTGCCGAGGATTCGTATGAAGACATTCAAATTCGTGAGGAATCTCACGCCCATCTGAGAAGCCTGATTAAATTGCTTCCTGATACGCAACGAGAGGTTCTCGTAATGCGTCATTATGAAGACATGAGTTTTCAGGAAATTGCTGATTCTACGGGAGTTAGCATCAATACAGCCTTAGGAAGAATGCGTTATGCGTTGATAAATCTACGCAAAATGATGAGTAAACATTCTCCGAGCTATGATACAAACCTTTACGCAGCATGACGTTATCCGTTACGTTTATCAAGAAACAACGGAAGAAGAAAACAATTTGATTCAGGACGGACTGGTCCATGATTCCGAAATGTTAGAATTTTATTTAGATATGCTTGATGTACAAGCAGGTCTGGATAGAAGTTATCGGCAACCTTCCGAACGTAGCATTGAAAATGTGCTTGCGTATTCGAGAGATACAAACAAAAGTCCCCAATTTCACGCTATTTAGCGTGATTGGGGACTTTTGTTTGTCGATGTTTATAATTCGATGTTCGTTTTTACTCCAAATATCGAATATCGAATTACAAACATCATAATCTCAAAGAATCATGATGTTCCAAAAAATCTTTATACGCTAAGGCTATTCCTTCTTTTAGATTTATTTTATGCTTCCAGCCTTGTGCGTGTAAGCGTGATACGTCCATGAGCTTGCGGGGAGTTCCATCGGGTTTGGTGGTGTCCCAATTCAAATCACCTTCAAATCCCACAATTTCTTTCACGGTTTCTGCCAATTCTTTTATGGTTACGTCTGTGCCAGTCCCTATGTTTATAAATTCAGGTTCGCTGTAATTTTCCATCAGATATACACAGGCTTCTGCTAAGTCGTCAGCGTGTAAGAATTCACGCATAGGAGAACCCGTTCCCCAAAGATTAACTTCTTGATTATTAGATACTTTTGCTTCATGAAACTTACGAATCATAGCAGGTAAAACGTGAGAATTTTGAAGGTCGTAATTGTCATTGGGTCCGTAAAGGTTGGTAGGCATTACTGAAATATAATCACATCCATATTGTGTTCTATAGGCTTCACAAAGTTTGATTCCTGCAATTTTCGCAATGGCATAAGGTTCATTGGTTTCTTCTAAAAATCCACTCAATAAATAATCTTCTTTCAAAGGCTGAGGAGCTAATTTTG
>JANPIG010000456.1:0-3835 GCA_031424875.1 Cytophagales bacterium | reverse complement strand
CGCTTTTTCAATCGCTCCTTTAATAGCAATTGCACCTAATTCTGTGGCTGAAAGGCTTGACAAAGCCCCTCCAAAACTTCCAATCGGCGTTCTTACCGCCGACACAATATACACTTCTTGCATATCCATAATTTAAATTCTAACCGTTTTACCAGTTTTGCGTGATTCTTGAATCTTTACTTTTTACTAAATTCTGTTTTTGTTGAATATATTGAATTTCACTATTTTTCATTCCATCTAAAATCGTGCGAGCCCTTTCAAGAGTTAATCCATAATTTTTCAAAGTTTTTAACAATTCTTTCTGAGAATCGTCTTTAGCTATTTCCTCTGGCTGATTCTGCAAGGGTGGTGGTAATAAACTTTGATTATTTTTATGTTTTTTTGCATCAGGCGGTTGCTTATTTCGAGGGTGATATTTTAGCTTTAATAATTCATAGTTAAAACGTGCAATATCATTATCTGGTTTCAAAATAAGGGCTTGTTTAAATAAACTTAACGCTCTTGCCGTATCTTTTTCTGTGCAAAAAATAATACCTAATTGCGAATAGGTGGTCGAAGCCAATGAAGATTCCTTTAAACTTACTAATTGTGCATATTTTTGACGTGCTTGGAGAGTATCTTTACCTTCAAAAAGAGCGTGTGCGTGATTTAATGTTACTTCAGGGGGTGTAAAGAATGAGGTAGAACCTAAAAGCTGATACTGAATGGATGCTTCTTCAAAATCTCTGTCTTTGTAGGCAAGTTGAGCTTCTTTAATCGCTTTATTACGAACATTTACCTTCGTAAAAGAGCTGTTATCCAATATCCACAAAAATATGTAAAATATGAGCGAGTTCAAATATTGAATTTAGAAATTTAAATAATTAAGATTTATTGATTTCATTTTTAAATACGTATGAAATCATAAATCATGCACTCCAAAGTGATATAATTTTATAAACAGGATATAGAAAGGGAAATATTGGGGAAAGGCATCATAGTTGAAACGTTCTTATAGATAAGAATACATCAATTCCGAGCAAAAATAATGCAATGATTAGAAAATAAAAATATTTATTTGCAATTACATCAACCTGACGACTATCAACAAGGTCGCTTACTACTTGCTCTACCTCCGTTATGAGGTCATTAAAACTACCAGATATTGAATTGATTTCCAAATATTTACCTCCTGTTTCTTGACTAATTTTTCTTAATAATTGGGCATCCAATTTGGTTACAACAATATTTCCATCTTTGTCTTTTTTAAAATTACTACCATTTCGCAATGTGATTCCATTGGGAGTGCCGATTCCTATGGCAAAAAAATTAATCCCTTTCTGTCTAATTTGGCTTATAATTTTCCTATTATAGCTTCCAAAATTTTCTCCATCGCTAATTAGAACAATTACCTTGGATTGTGCTTTAGACTTTGTTTTTAATAATTTATTAAGGGCTAATTCCATAGCAGGATTAAAATTTGTACCACCTTCGGGCATAAGATTTGTCGTAATTTTAGGTACAAAAAGGTTTATAGCATTTCTATCAAAAGTCAAGGGTGAAAGCATAAATGCATCCTCTGAAAAAACGATAAGCCCTACCCTATCTTTATTAAAATGATTGATAAAGCGATTAATTTCAAATTTAGCTTTTTCAATCCTACTGGGTTGTATATCAGTAGCGTCCATTGATTTGGAAACATCAATCAATAAGAAAATATCCCTACCCTCTGCTTTTATTGTACCTTTTGTATCACCAAAGGAAGGGTTTAATAATGCTAAAATTATTAAAATAAAATATATACTTCTCAGAACGAATTTTACAATACTAGAATGGGCAGAGGTTCTTAAACTTCTGGCAATCCAGAATATTCGTCCTAAATAAACGAGGTACAGAAAGAAAAATATTGCTAAAAACCATTGTTCAGTTGTCCCTAATTCTGAGGTTAAATTCATTTTTTTCGATGTTATCTTTCGATGTTCGTTATTCGATGTTCGATGTTCGAAGATTAAAAATCTTTACTTAAAATCTTGCGAAAATAATAAAAATGAAACTCTAAAACAATTTGTGAAGCCATCCAAACACCGAATTACAAACATCGAACATCGAAATAGCTTATCTTTGTATCGGAAATAACAAAATAAGATGAAAGAATTTATTAAAAAGGATAAACCTCGGACAAATACTGAAATAAAGACCCTTGGAATGCTGTTTGAAGTTACAGAAGAAATAGAACTTTTGACCTTTTTGTTGGCTAAATTGCCTAATAAAAGTCGTCATAACGTAAAAGCATTATTAAGAGACAAGCAAGTTTTAGTTAATAAAAAGGCTATTACTCAATTTAACCATATGCTAAAACCTAAACAAATTGTTGAAATTAAGGATTCAAAAGCTCCCCAAGAACAACGATATAAAGGCTTGAAAATCATTTTTGAAGACCAATATTTAATTGTTATTGAAAAAGATGAAGGTACGCTTTCAATTGCTACCGAAAAACAAAAATTGCACAATGCTTATAGTATTCTAAGTGACCATGTAAAAAAAGAAGACCCTCGGAATCGAATTTTCGTAATTCACCGCCTCGACCGTGAAACTTCTGGATTAATGATGTTTGCTAAGAGTGAAAAAATCCAAAAATTGATGCAAGAATCATGGAATGCTACTATTCAAGAGCGTACTTATTTGGCAATTACTGAGGGTTTTGTAAAACAAATGGAAGGAACTGTTGAATCTTATTTGGTTGAAAATAAAGCACTTACGGTTTATTCTGTAAGCAATCCTAGCTTAGGTAAGCACGCCGTTACCCATTATGAAACCCTGAAACACTCGGAAACAAATTCGTTGTTGAAGGTAAATTTAGAGACTGGCAGAAAAAACCAAATTCGGGTACACATGAAGGATATTGGTTTCCCCATTGTGGGTGACGAAAAATATGGAGCAAAAACTGACCCCATGAATCGCTTAGGGCTTCATGCTTGGGTGTTAGCATTTGTGCATCCGATTACAGCAGAAGAAATGTATTTTGAAACTCCAATTCCAAGAAAGTTTTTATGGTTGTTTTGATAAATTCAATGTTTATTTCTCCAGGCGACCGTTGCTCGAATCAATGTTTGGTAAATAAGTTTCTAATTTTAAATATTAGCTTATTTTCATCTTCTTAAATTATCCAAAACCACTGCCGTAGCAATCCCTGCATTTAATGATTCTGCCTGTCCAAACCTTGGAATTGTGATTCTATGTGTAATTAATTGTTCAATAGCTGGTGAAATCCCATTGGCTTCATTTCCAATTACGATATATCCCGATTCCGAGAATTTTATTTGGTGAATATTATCCCCATTTAGTAAAGTTCCGTAAATATTGACAGATTGGCTATTTATAAAGTCTTCTAAATCAGCATAATATATACTACATCGGGTAAAGGAACCCATCGTGGCTGAGATAACTTTGGGGTTATAAAAATCTACGGTAGAATGTGAACAGATAATTTTATGAATTCCGTACCAATCTGCCACACGGATGATGGTACCTAAATTTCCGGGGTCTCTAATATCATCCAGAATTAAGGCAAATTCATTTTCACCGACCAATAATTCCTCATTTTCTTTCGTTTTCACTATGGCAAGGGCAGCATTGTTTGAACTAAATGACCCGGCTTTTTCAAGGTCAACCTGATTAATGATATCTGCTTGAATATGAAAAGAGTGAAGGAGGTTTTGATGTTGTTCAAAAAACTCATCCGTTACGAAAAGTAATTCGACAACGAAATCAGAATGGAGCAATTCAAGCACACTTTTTGCCCCTTCCACCACAAAAGATTGATTTTCTACACGAAATTTCTTTTGTTGTAGAGAAT
>JANPIG010000455.1:0-3679 GCA_031424875.1 Cytophagales bacterium | reverse complement strand
GATATATCTGAATTTTCAGTAGAAATTAGCGTTTCACGTAGTTTTAATGCCTTTAAACCATATTCCAACGCTTTTTTATGATTGTTCTGTAAGCCATAAATTTTTGAAATATTTTCTAAACATACTCCTGCTAAGTATTTATTTTCTAATGATTCAGCTACTTTCAAGGCTTCAAAATAGTAGGTAGTTGCTTTAGGAAAATTTGAATTTATGTTTTGTTCCACCGAACCAATATTATTTAAAACCGAGGCCAAATTATATTTATCATCTCCTTTTTTGTGTAACGCTAAGGCAATTTTATAATAATGAATACAAGAATCGTACATACCTTTTTCGCTGTAAACTCTTCCAATATTCATATTAAAGACTGCAATCCCTTTATCCCAGTTCATTTTTTGAGCTTTTAATAACCCTAAAGCACTGTATTTTAACGACTTATCTAAATTAATATAAATGTAGTTTTCAACAATTCTATTATATGTTCGGATAATCAAGGTATCATTTTTAAGTTGTGGTAGATTATTTACCATAGAATCAATACGCTCTTGCCCTTGCTTTTGAGCAAAAGAAGCATAAGAATAGTAAAATAAGATAAAAATTAAGGCAATTTTTTTCATCTAAAATTAGCTAAAACATCTTTATAACTCCGCCCAACTGGAAGCGTAAAGTCTTTAATATATACCTGTTGTGTTGTAATTCGATCAATATAATTGGGTTGTACCGCAAAACTTCTATGAATTCGTAAGAAAGATTCAAATGCTGATTCAAGTAATAAATTGCCGATAGATGATAAAACTGAATGCTTCTTAGTGGTTGTTACAATGCGAGTATAGTCTTTTAGGGCTTCCAGGTATAAAATTTCGTGAAGACTTACTTTAATCTGCTGATGTCCATCTTTTATAAAAATTGTATTTCCGCCTAAACTATGTTCAAATAAATCAGCCTTTTGTTTTATCTCAAAATATTGCTCAATTCGAGTCATGCTATTTTCAAAACGGTCAGCTTTTATTGGTTTTATTAAAAAGTCAAAAGTTTCAACTTCAAAACTTTCAGCGGCATAATCAGGGTAAGAAGTAATGAAAATACAGACAGGAATATTTTTAAACTTGCTTCTAAGTTCCAAGCCATTCATTTCTGGCATATCAATATCAGAAAACAAAACATCAATTTGGTTATTTTCGATGGTAACCAAAGCCTCAGATGCAGAGGAAAACACGCCACAGATATTCAAAAAGGAGTATTTTTTTACGAAGGAAAAAGTCATGAGACGATCTAATTCATCGTCATCAATGATAATGCAGTTTAGTAGTTTGTTCATGGTTTGAGTATCATTCTCAAATATAAAAATCTTTTAATTAATAATGAGTTAAAAGAGGCTATGATTTAGTTATTGGTCTATTTAAAATGTCGTTGGTCGATTTGACATTTTATTGAAGATAGGAGATGTTTAATTTTGAGTCATAAAACAGAATCATTTACCTCAAATTACCATGAAAAAGATTATCATAATTTGCTTATTATCAGTTATTTATCATAATTCTAATGCTCAGAATTATGTTTTAAGTCCATTAGGAATAAAATTTCCTAATTATAGTACGGGTACTCGTCCAGCCGCAAATAGTTTAGGGGCGGGGACAGTGCTGTATAATTCAACGGACGATGTTCTGCAATTTAGTCAGGGTAGTAGTTGGCTAAATTTTAGCTTACCTAATGGTTTAGTTAATCAGACTTTGCGAAATAATGGTTCTGGTTGGGTTGCCGTTGGATTGATGCAAAACAATGGGAGTCGCATTTTGATTGGACTTACCAATAATGATTATGACGGACTGTTCAGAGTAAATGTTGGTAATGGAAGTACAGGAGTTTTCATTTCTTCAACTGATAACCCAGGACTCTACGCACAGTCAAACACTTCTTCGGCTGTTTCTGGATTTTCAACTTCTGGGAATGCCATTTATGGACAATCTACGTCGGGAACTGGACTTGCAGGAGTTTCCACGAATGGTCCAGGTATATCAGCCTCATCAACTAATGGAGTTGGAATATCAGCTTATTCTGCCACAAAAGAAGCGATTTATGCAACGGGAGTTAGTTATCCAGCCATTTTCGCAACTTCTCAACAAGGAGAGGCAATAGTTGCTAATGGTGCTTCTGCTGGTATTAATGCAACTTCACCTAACATTGCGGTAAATGCAGGTTCTGTAAATGGTATCGGAGTAAATTCAGTAACAACAAATGGTATTGGAGTTTATGGTTATTCAAGTACTAATACTGGAATATATGGCGTTTCTGCGTCAAGTTATGCGGGTGAATTTTTGGGAAGACTCAAAGTTTGGAAAGGGGGTAATGGGGATGCAGGAATTGATTTTTCGAATAATTATCCTGTTTCTACAAAAGAAGGTTATGTTGGAATGTATGGAAATGCTGAAATGATGGTCTGGGGATATGCCTATAATGCCCCCATCCAACGTTGGAATGTGAATACGGGACAAATTTGTTATGCCACATCGCCCACCATTTGCTCTGATATTCGCTTAAAAAAAGAATTTAAAAATTTATCCAATTCTCTGCAATCCATAGCGAGCTTACGAGGCTACAACTATTATCTCCGAAATGAGAAAAATACAAATCTTCAAACGGGTTTCATTGCCCAAGAAATTCAAAAAATATTTCCAGAATTAGTCAATGCAGGCTCTGATGGTTATTTATCGGTTGATTATGTAGGACTTATTCCTCATTTGGTAGAGGGCGTGAAATCTTTGAAAAATGAAAATGATATATTGAAAGAAAGGTTGTCAATAATTGAAAATTTCATAAATAATTCTGAATTAAAATTAGAAGCTAAACGATAAAATTATGAGAACAAATAGAGCAATTATACTTTCCTTTTTAATAGGAATTTTTATCATCAGTTCAGGTGCAGGATGTGGCTCGAATGATGAACCAAAACCAGATAATTTTCAATCATTAGTTGGAAAATGGGAACTGTTTCAGATTATCAATAACATAACAAAACAGAATGGAACAAGCACAAGTGGCTTTAATAAATTTAAAGCTAACGGAAATATTTTGACTTGGAAGTTTTTTAGCGATGGTAGATTAGTTGCAGAATTTGATGGATACAAAGTTGAAGGGCGTTGGAAACTCTCTGTCAAAAATTTAGATGGACAAAACATTGACAGCGGAACATTGACAGTTTCGGGCGTTGCCGTAAAAGAATTGCTGGATGCTTTTGGGATTTCAGAAATTGTCTATGGCATCTTTACCCAAAAGCTAACAGGCGGAGGAAACCAAACATTAATGAATTTAGAGTTTGACGCAACCAAATACGGCTCCTACCAAAAACATTTTATTGTATATGAATATCGTAAAATTTAGACTTCGATTATGAAAACCTCAAATAAAATCCTACTACTTTTCGTAGCAATACTTTTAACTTTTTGTACTAAAACTTCCGATAATATTGACCCAAATTCAGGCACAGGCGGAACAACTAATTCATCAACTGGCACAATTGGAAAAGGTCAGCCAGGCGTTGTGGGTATTGCAGGCATAGACGCTTGGGACAAATTAGCAACTACTGAGAAAAGTAGAGTCAAAGACTGGAATGCCATTTTTATGCACCAATCCGTAGGGGGAGATTTGGAAGATGGGGCAAATAATAACGGAATCAAATTTG
>JANPIG010000454.1:0-5146 GCA_031424875.1 Cytophagales bacterium | reverse complement strand
AAAATGATAGAACAATTGATATTTTCAATTCTCAATGTGATGCAGATTTTTTCTATAAAACAAGGCATCAAAAACACCTTTACAAGGTTGAAAATACAATTAAGGAAATAACAGAGGATTATTACTATTATATGCTTGAATGTATGCCACCCGCTTATTTAGACGGTTTTATTTTTGCCAACTCCGAACCATTAGACCACATTTACAAAGGAGGTAAAAATATTGCAGTTTATACCGCTTGTTTTCAAAAAGGAGGTAAATACTATGAATTTACCACCACTTTGGAACTCATTAAAAAGTTAATGCCGTTTGATTTTCAAATCTAAAACCCTTAATTAAAATGTGTCGATATACAGAACTAAAGAAGGAAGAACCCGTTTTAAATAATTGCTTTTGGGCATTCAATAAAAGTCAATTTGAAGAAGGTTTACAAAAATTCAATTTAGACATTACAAATGTTATTCAATCTTGGGGAGGACTTTACGGAACAAAAGAAGGATTGGACAGTATGTTTAAATTTTATGAGGACTTGAGATTGCAGATTAAGCAAGAATGTACTCCGCAAATGATTTATGATTATGAGTTTTTTAATCATGAATGTGAATATACAGGAGACGACCAAGAAGCAATAGAAAAAGTTTTCTATTATTTTAATGATGAGGTTTTACAAAGTGCCATAATTAGAAAATAAATTTCACCCTTCACGGTATATTCTTAAACTATTAATTTAGTTAGGAATTTCCGTCGCCGTCCCAAATTGCCACTTGTGAAGAAAGGAATTTTATCTTTTTTAATCGCAAAAACTTCAATACTCAAATCCCTTTATTCACAACTGCCTCCCAAATTAATTACATTCAGTTATTTTTTATCGTTAATTAATTTGTAATATTCTCGCCCAAAGACCAATTCCCTCCGTACTTTTTCATAGTTCGCCTATATTATAAGTTTGTGCTATGGATATTTCATTCGACATACAAAACCCCATCCCCATCAAAGAATTAATCATCATGATTGATAAACACGATGCTTCGGGCGAACCTGTCCCTTTTTCCATGATTGCCGTTACTTGTAATTACGCTAAAAACACGGGTGGTGAAATTGTCATTCTCGAAAAATCAATTCATCTCAAAAATGTCAGACTCATCAATCTGTCCGACATAACCATCAAAATCAATCCCTATTCTTTACCCAAAATACCCCAAAAACTTGCTACCAGAATCCGAAGAATCTATAACCTAACCGACGACAGCATCCGTAACGTAAATATTCGATACATCACCCATTTCAAATTCTACCATGACACAAGTTACCGAAGAATCACTTATTGATTTGAATTTTGGCGAATCGCTCTACATGAGTAATGCCAAAATATTATTTCAGTTCGAATCCGCAACCAAAACTACTTCGAAGAAATCTTCTTCCGAAGCCAAACCGACTGACCCGTCCAAAATAGCCCTCACCCGAACGTTTGGCGACATGGCTCCGTGGGGTGATGATAACCAATTTCCTCACCAAATCAAGGAAATTATCTTCAAAAACAATACCCTATCATGGGCATTTCATCAGGCTATCAACGCCATGTATGCCTCTGGAATTAGGGTCAAAAAACGTCAAAAAAACGAAGATGGTTCTTTCAGTATCATAGATTTTGAATTCCCCGAATGGGAGGCTTTCAAAGCCACCAATCGCAAATTAAACGTTTACCAATACCAAAAACTCCGTGACCTCAAACGCCTGGGCTTATCGCCTACGGAGTTTATCAAATCTGGCAATAAAATTATCGGTATCAAAACCCACCCCGCCCAAACCTTCCGCCGCTCATTACAGGATGAAAATGGACTCTCATTAATTGCATACCTCAATGCTCAGTGGGACACAGGCAAAAAAGCAGATGATGTTACCACCAAAACATTGCCAATTATCTACGATGAATTTGATGCCGTAAATATCCACAAACTCACAGGCGACCCCGACGAGAACCAAATTTATGTCATCCAAATCCCATCCGACGAAACCTATTATCCCCGTTGCGACTGGAATTCTATCATCTCTTCGGGTTGGTTAGAAATTTCTAATAACGAACCCCGTCTGATCAAGGCACTCCTCGAAAATAAGGCAACGGTCAATTATATCATCAAAATCAAAGATTGGTACTGGGCTGCCCGTTTTGGCGAAGAAGAATGGAATAAAATCAAAGCCAATAAAGGCGATATGATTACAAAAAAGAAGGAGGTTCTCACAGAATTCAATGAGATGATTGCGGGAATTGATAATTCTGGCAAAACCATGCTCATGGACGTAATCACGCAATTGAATTTTGATATTAAAGACAAAATAAAGGTCAATTCTAACAATAATTTCAAAGATACACAAGATGCTTGGGAACTCGTAACCGTTCCACAAAATGACTTCACAGGTTCATTAAAGGACGATGCCGATACGGGTAGAAAAGAAATTATGCTTGCGGTAGGTCTCGATGTCTCATCTTTCGGTTCAGTTCCTACCGAAAACCATCAAGGTGGCTCAGGCAAATCGCAATCCATGAATATCCTCATGATTGTAACCGAGTTCTTACGCCAATTATCAGTAATGGACCTCGAATTTATCCGAGATTTCAATGGTTGGGATGCCACAATGGTTTTCACCTACGAACTCCCAACCATGCAAACCCTCGCAAACGTCAGTCCACCAAACCGTGATTTCAAAATAAAAAACTAATGAATTTCAGCACATTCATCACCGAGCAGCACTTGTCAGATTCTATCCGAACTGACAATACTTTTAATTTTGATAATTTCAAGACCGACCTTCAAAATGCGGCCGAACAATATCTTTTCCCCATTCTGTCCGAAGAATTCGTTGAAGCGGTCGTTGAAGCAGAAATCACCCAACCCAAAATTATAGAGTACGTCCGCCAGGCACTCATCAATTTTGCAGCGGCTATCTATTTTGATGGCGGTTCGCTCAATATTGGCTCTCAAGGAATTCAAGAAATCACCACCGACAAACAAAAACCTGCCCGTCTCGAAGTCCTTTCCAATGCCCAAAATTCCCGCATCAAAACGGGCTATGCAAAACTTGACAACCTCCTTATTTTTCTCTACAAAAATAAAGACGAAGAATTTGCAACCCTCTGGAAAGGCTCCGATACCTTTGCCGATTTTGAAGAATTCCCCCTCAAAACCCCCAAAGAGTTTGGTAAATATTGCCGTATTCATAATAGCCTATCCATGTTCCTGAGCCTTCGCCCAGCCATGTACCAAGCTATGAATAACGATATCAATCCATTAATCAAGCAATTCAATGCACTAAATATTGAAGATGAAGAGCAACAAGCATTTTTTGATTCAGAAATCAAAAACGCCCTTGCCAATCTCAGCTATGCCTACGGTGTCATGGATCTTACTTCAGCCTTTGGTTTCGATATGATTCTTTCCTTCAGTAATGTTTCATCAAGTCGCCAAAAAGGTTATGACAAATTAGCTTTAGAAATGATCACTGCTATCCAAAAACAAAAAATAACTATCGGTCAAAAAGCCCTACAAAACGCTTCCGTCCTCATTCAAATTTTAACCCCGCTCACGCCAATAACATTAGACAATGCCTATTTTCAAAACGACCCAAAATCAAGAGTTTTTTATATGTAATTGTTTGATAGGGACATTGATGTCCCTATCAAAATAAAAATTGGAATTATGAATACTTTACCAACAAATAATAAGGCAAACAAAGGCATTAGATGTAAAAATCTAATTACAGGTAAAATAGTATATGCCTATCATGTTGAAAGTTGCGGAGCTGCTCATAATAAAGCTTTCAGCTTTTGTATAGGTAATATTCCTGAATTATTGATACCCATTTAAATAAACCCAAACACCCATGTTCAATACAAAAAAAACATTCATCACCATCCAGTTTGCCGATGTTCCAGGACTATTCGATTTTCCAAAACATTTGCCACTTCCTCGAAAAGGTGATAAAATTCATTTTGAAGGAAAATTTGGAACCGTCAAGGAAGTACGATTTATGATTAAAGGAAATGTTTCCGAAATCAAAATTGTCTGTAAAAGACTTGTTAGTTGCGGTCCTAAAACAAAAAGACCACCAAGACCCCCTTATAACTAATACCCATTCCCGTACTTTTTCCCCAAATAAAAAAGATGAAAATTCGTCTCAGAAACATACCCGAAAGCCTCGATGATTGCACCAAAAAGCAAATCTTACAAATCGTCAAACTTTCAAAACAAACCAACATTACCCCAAAGCACCGCCGTGAGCTACTCTTCCTGATTCTCATCAAACAGCAAGACAAACCACTCCAAAAACTTTGGGTAATCTATCAATTTTTCCTAAAACCTTGGTACGCAAAAACCAAATTAGCAAAATTCATTCACCATGAAAAATATCTTAACATCCCCATCACCGTTCCCACAGTCGATGACAAAGAACTTTCCTACGAAATCGAAGATGCCACCGCCTTTATCTTTAATCGAGATAGCCTCCTTACCCAAAAAGTCAAATACCTAAAATATTGCTGGAAAACTCCAGAAGACTATTTTGGCAATTTAACTTTTCGCCAGTTCCGTAATGCTGAAGAATATCTTTACGAAATTCTCGAACAAAAGGAAACCACGGGAGAAATAAATATCAGTGATGATTTTCTCAAATCAATTTGTCGAAATACCATCTCGAATAATTTTTCCCTAAAAGCCTCTCCCCAAATCCGTGAGCTGCTTTTAATGTATTACATCGGCAACCGCAAGCAATTAGAGTTTGAATTCAGATTTGTTTTCCCTGAAAAGCTAACTAAAAATCAAACTCCCGAAAGTCCCGTAAAAATGTGGGAAGATGTCTTAAACGCCATTGCCAAAGTACCGCAAGATTTTGATAAAGTAGATGAATTAAACATCCGTTATGTTCTCAAAAACTTGGATAGCACCTTACAAGAAGTTGACAGAATCAATAACCCTAAAAAATGACAACCCAACAATACATATCATTCATCCAACTGTGTGCCGAAACTCACCCCGCCATTCTCCACCGAGGAAAAGACCACCCCGATGTTTTGGCAGGAGAAACGCCCAAAAACATCCGTTTCTCCACCGATGGCGAAAACGTTTTTGCCCAAGCCAGTGGTTCAGGCAAT
>JANPIG010000453.1:0-2192 GCA_031424875.1 Cytophagales bacterium | reverse complement strand
CTTCGGTAGCAATTTCTGGAATGTATGAGTTATAAAATACTATACTTCCCCCCCATCCTACTATAGAAAAAAGAAAGGCAAAAGTCCCTAAATAATAACTTCCTTCCTTGAAAAAGTACAAAGCAATACACGAAAAAGCGCCTAAATAGCAGTACATTTTCATGAACAATTTTTTCTTGCCTGTAAAATCAGAAATAGCAGAAACTAAAGGTACGGAAAAAGCTAAAACTAAAAATCCTAAAGATAGAGCGTATGAATAAACCACCGTATTTTCGAGCTGAAAACCCAAGAAATCCAACTTCGTACTTTTGGAAGGCAACATAATGGCTGCTAAAGGAAAATAAATTGGAAAAATTGCGGAGGTAATTGTAAGTGAATGAACTGAGTTGGCCCAGTCATACATCGTCCAAGCGGTCAGCACTTTGGGATTATTCTTCATACGGTTAGGATATTTTTGGGTTTATTTTCTTTCAATTCTTGGGGTAATGATTCAAAGATACAATTTTGCAAGGCTTTTAAAATACCAATCTTTGCAAAATTTTTATGAACTACCAAACTAACCTCTCTTACAGGTGCTGGCGATTTAAAATGCCTTATTAAATTCATCCTTTCTCCATCAAAATCCAAGGTTGCTAATTCAGGTAAAATAGTGATTCCTTGGTTTCGTTCTACCATTTTACGTAAAGTTTCTAAACTTCCTGCTTGATATTCAAAACGTTTTTGTCCAATGGATTTACGTTTCAATTCACACAAATTTTCAATCTGTGAACGCAAACAATGCCCTTCTTCCAAGAGCCACAATTCATTAGGATTGATATCTTCTGAAAGTGCGTATTTCTTTTTATAAATTGCATTTAACTTAGAAACATACAAGACTAACTCTTCGTAGAAAATTGGAAATTCTTGAATATCATCCTGTTGCAATGGAGTAGCTAAAAGTCCAATGTCAATTTCGTTATTCTTTAAACCTTGAACTATCTTATCAGTAGTTAACTCCCTAATTTTCAGCTCAATAGTTGGATATTGTTCCAAAAAATTATTAAGAAATAAAGGCAATAAATACGGAGCAATGGTGGGGATAATAGCTAAACGAATTTCACCCGAAACGTCGTGCTTATTACTATTGATTGTTTCATTTATTTTGTAAAATTCCGAGATAGCTATTCGGGCTTGTTGAATGATTTCTTTACCAATATTGGTAGTTATCAAAGGCTGTCGGCTACGGTCAAAAATTTTTACGCCCAGTTCATCTTCTAATTTCTGAATCTGCATACTCAACGTAGGTTGCGTAACACAACAACTATCAGCAGCTTGCACAAAATTTCGATGTTTTTCCACTGCCAAAATATATTCAATTTGTGTGATTGTCATTTTGAGTCTGCTAAAATTGAGTTTACTTTTTGTAGCCATACGTCTCTCCCCTCACAAGTCCAATGCGTATCACTTTTTAAATAATATTTTTTGGGTGATTTTCTAAAAATAAAATATGTATCAATAAAGGGAATCTCAAGGCTTGAATTAGATTGAATTCGCTCAATTAAATGATTATAATTTCCCAAATTTGGTGATAATATACTTACTTTATTAGGTATGATAGACAAATAAACCTCATCAAAACCAGCTTGTAAATATTTCATTCGAGTTTGATTAATATTTTTGACAAATAAATCAATTTCAGAATTACTTAAAGTATAAAATGCAGATTTTGAATTAGTTACATCTGCTTCATCCGCATAAAAAATCTGCTGTTTATCCTTTGAAAGAACTACTTCATCTTCAATCCTCCCAAAAATATTAAAGTTTAAAGAGGCTTTTAATTCTCTAAACCTCAGAAAAAAATCGTAGTTAAAAAGTGTGTGCGTTAATCTTTCCTCAATGCCATCAGGAACGATCGCTTTTTCAATTGCTGTAGTTTTTTTCTCAATATTTTTTCTAAATGATAATTTAGCTACTTCTTTTTGATTGGTAAAATTATTGGCAACCGAGGAGAAATGTTCCTTAGCAGTACGCTCGACTGTTTCTAAAATCAAAATATTTCTTTTTAAGGTGTCTAATTCATATTCTGCATTTTTAGCCCAATGAACATAATTATATTTCTCAATAGGGAAATTTTCCAGTTTTATTTTGGGGTCTTCCGTAAAACTATCTCCTATTAAATTCAAATGTACAGGTTTTTTCAAATTCTGCTTTTT
>JANPIG010000452.1:0-1626 GCA_031424875.1 Cytophagales bacterium | reverse complement strand
ATTACCCCAAATGATAGAATTTTTAATAACTGGCTGACTATTTGAGTTAAATATCCCTCCGTTGTAACCCCCATTTCCCGACAAAGTACAATTGGTTATTGTGGGATTAGAAACGTTATTATAAAATGCTCCAATACCTCTATTGCCTGACAGCAAAGTATTGCTGACGTTGGCATTACTGGCATCTTGCAAATAAATTCCTGATCCAAAAGTAGCCTGATTACCCATAATTTTACAGTGCGAAATGAGTGGGGAACTACCGTCAGTTGCTAATATTCCCCCTCCAGAAACTGCTGAATTGTTACGAATAATACAGTTTTTAATGATTGGATTTCCCCCTCTTTCTATTAAAATACCGCCTCCCCGAGTTTGCGTTGTGGTTGCCGGAGCTACTGGTAAATTTACGGTAAAACGAGGATCAAAATCTGCATTTCCAGCGGTAATTATAAAACCGTCTAATACCGTGGCGTTGCTTGAATTATCAAAATACACCACATGGCGACTATTGTCAATTATGCTATTTTGATTACCTATTTCACCGCTTAATATCGAAATATTAGTTCTGTAATCTCGGGCTATTAGGTCAGTTTCTGTTCCATTAAAACCGCCATAAACTTTAACATTATTTGGGATATTAAAGGTCATATCTCTATCGGTCGAAATTGTTGGCTTATAAGTTCCTGCGGCTACCCAAACCTCTACTGGCGTACCTGAAATGCTACCTGCGGATGTTAAACCTGATTGAAAACTGTTAAATGCCGTTGCCCAAGTTGTTCCATCTTGCGTTGGATTTGTATTGGCCGCATCAACATACACTACTTGAACTGATATAACCCTTACAGTAACATTTGCACTTCGAGGGCTCGTGCAAGTGATTCCATTGGCGGTTACTTCGCAGGTGGCATAATACTCTGTGGTTGTAGTGGGCGAAACAGTATTACTAACAGGCACATCGCCATTGGTTACATACCATTTCAACGTACCCGTACAACCCGAAGCCGTCAAGGTAGCAGTTGCACCTAAATTGATAGGAGCAATGGCATTGGGTGTTGGGGTGACGGGCGTTGCATTGATGATTACATTGGCAGTAGCCGAAGCCGTACAAGCATTTGCATTAGAGACAATTACGGTATAAACGCCCGCCATAGCCACAGTCGCCGAACTGCTTACAACAGGATTTTGATTGGTCGAAGTAAATGAATTTGGCCCAGCCCAAGCATAATTAATGCCACCCGAAGCGTTCAAATTTAAAGCCGTTCCTTCACAAATAGTTACATCGTTGGTAGTAGCGATTGGTGATGCAGGGTCTGTGAGGGTTTTTGAACTCGCATCTGTGCCTGTACATCCCAGATTTGTTATGGAGAAATTACTATAAACCCCTGATGATAAACCAGTTAGATTAAACGCATTGCTTGACACAGTTATATTTTTAGGAGAGGCAGTCGCTACTGAACCTGTTCCTGTAAAACTTAACGAATATGTCCCATCGGGTAAATTAGTTGAAGTAAAGGCAATACTACCATCCGTTCCTGAACAAGTCGTTGGATTTGTAACTGTACCTGCTATGATGGTTGGAGCGTTGGGGTCAGTCAAAGTTTTTGAAGTTGCGTCAGTAGCTGAACAACC
>JANPIG010000451.1:0-2598 GCA_031424875.1 Cytophagales bacterium | reverse complement strand
AAAATTCAGCCAAGAAAAAGTAATATGATAATACAAATATTGGCTGATATTCTATCCATCCTAATAATCTAATGTATAATAGAAAGGTACTTGATAACCCAAAAATAAATAGAATAGAATAGTATTTTGGAAAAGCAACTTTCTTAATAATAAAGTAAAAATTTATACCAATATAAAATACTGACGAAAATATAATTGTGTAAGCACCTGCTTTAAGCCAATACCATTGATAGTCAAAAAAGATTATAGCGTTAATAAAAACATTAAAAGCCGTAATAAAAAGGACAATATAAGTGTATCGTCTATGGAAATTACTAACCGTGAATGCAGCTAAAATAAATAGCCCCGCTCCTAATGTGCCTGAGTTATAAAATAAAAAGTCAATTTTTTTTGCCAAATCAGGATTATCCGTAAAAAGTGGGCCAGCAATATTCACAAATCCCCAATAGTTGAAAGTACGGATAATTGTGTACAACGAGTATAACCTAAAAGCTCGGTCTTTAATAACAAAAAAACTTAAAATCAATACCAACGCAAGTCTGAAAATTATTAGCCCATTCAGAAAACCTTGCCCAACAAAATCATCTGTTCTGAATTTATTGAATGATTGGACTGAGTGTAGCCGCAATAAACCATAATGCCCACGTTTACTTGTGAGTTTTATATAAATTGTTTTCGTTTGGTTTGGACTTAACTCAAAACTAAATTTGGGATCTTGATCAATGAGAGGTTTGTCTCTCTCGGATGTAATAATTTTTTGTTGTTTGTGCAAAAACCGCTTACTTACACTATCAGAAATATAAAAATCAAGTTGTTCAACTAAAGGATTACTCCACACCAAAATCCAATCTTTATTTTTTGATTCTATGTTTTTTAAAGTAAATCTTACCCAAAAAACATCATCAGAATATGGAAAAAGAAAATAATTTTTATTCGACTTCTGAAAGTCTTTACTTGAAACCTGAGTTAAGGATAATTGTGCAGTTGTGTCTCTGAAGATTTCAATTGACTCTGTGATGTTATAAGGAATTTTCTGAGTTGCTGACAAACGAATTTCTTGAGAATATGAATCGTTTTTTATGCAAATACAGAGCGTACAAAAAATAGTAAAATTTATAAATGTTATCGCTTTCATTATGTGAATTTTCCGTAATCTATATTTTAATTTTCGGTTTTAAAGTATTAAATATTTTCATTTAGAATTTACGTTTTCATAATTCTCCGAAAATATTTTGAGAAATAATTCATGCTACCCATCCCCACTTTGTAAGTAATTTCTAAACTTGTAAAATGAGTGAGATCTTACAAGCTTCCAATTTTAGACAGGTCAAATAGTTGATAAATAAAACTTTGCCATCTTTGAAGATGAGATTTTACGAATGAAGTAAAATACAATTATAGGTCGCATAAAACCATAACTACCTGTGATTATCAAGAATAGAAGAGCTTAATATCAATGAATAAGTTTTTTTGGAGTTTAGTATTTATAAATATGCTTATACACTGGAAACCAAGGTTTTATCATGTATGCTGTACTAAATCTTGCCCAAAACCAATTTAAATATTAATCAAAAGGTAAAAATTTTAGATTTTTAATATCTTGAAAAAAGGTATCTGTTTTTTTGCTTAGATAAAACTTTCATTTGTAAAGTAATATTCATTGAAGAATCATCCATCATAACTACTTTATGTTAAAAATGAGCTGTGAAATAGTTTATAAAGTTAGAGCTATCAATATTAGATTTAGAAATTTAAAATGATGTGTTTTATGAAATTAAAATCTATTTATATTATTTAAAACTACAATATGTATTAATCCATCTTAGAAATACGATAGTTATTTCAAATCTAAAAAAAGGGGAAATCTTAGCACAATTAATTAAAAGGCAATCGAAAAAAATGCAGAAATAAGGTATATTAATTTTTATTTTTATAATTTTAATAAGTATTTACTTTATTTAACTTATTGATTATTAGTATCTTAATGTTATTTTCTGCAATGTTCTATTTATTCTTAATAGAGTGCATAATTAATAAATAATTACTGTTTTTCCTATATTAGCTGATAAACTAATTGCTGAAAATGAACTTTAAAATAACATTATTTGAAATTAAACACCCCAATCATTTAACCATAATAAAAATATTAAAAATCCATATAGTGAGTGCAGTGCTGAGTAAGCACTATCAACTTTCCAAAAGATTTTAGTTTAATGAGTTTAGCTAAGATTTAATTTATTTTAAGGAACAGTGAAATATTAGCTTATAAAATTTGAGGGTTGATATTTTACCGATAATTTTATACGTTTTGAAGCTAATATTAATAGCACAGCTATTTAATGAAAAATGGCGGTTCGCCGTTTCGATAAAAATAGGGGGGATAGTGTTGTATACAAATTATACATTATTGATTTAACGTTAGTAAACATTAGTAAAGCATTAATTATAACTATTGAAACTGTTTAAACTTTCCCTTTCGACTTGCCAAAAAAACATAGAAATTTGAAAGTGGCATTACAGAAATATCCCATCCTCTTTAACTTTTTAGTTCAGAATAAGAAAGCTTAGAATCTAATGTTAATTAAAATATAATATTTT
>JANPIG010000450.1:0-6224 GCA_031424875.1 Cytophagales bacterium | reverse complement strand
TTCCATTGCTTGTTTATAAAAATCAGAATTAGGTACAATTGAGAATGGAATAGGGTCGGCAGGACGAGTCTGTGCGGCAATATTAGGTAAAAATGTACGGTTTTTCCCCCACGTAGGTTGAATAGAAATCCCTGCTTTAGTCTTGCGGTCGTCCCAATAAGTACCTACGGGCGATTCAAAATGACCATAATCTCTGGCAACAGTTTCTTCCATACTTGCTCGATGTCCGCCATCGGTTTTCGAGTACGCATACATATAAGCTGCCATAGCCCGCCCATATTGAACTGATTTCTCCATCAATTTAGAGTCTTTGTATTTCTTATGAAAACGGACTTTATTGCTATTTTGTAAAGTATCCAATGACTTGCGTATGTAATTATAATCCGCCAAAGTATTGTAGAGATACGAAAAAAGGCTATCCGATACAGCGTGGATAGCTTCATCAGCCACCACATCCCAAAGCAAATTTGGGGTAGGAGCAGAGGGAGGAGAATCTAAATCATCCAATTGTTTCGCCATGGAACGATAAGTGGACGAACCCGCTACAACTGCTTCGTATAGTGTCAAGCTTACATATCCGTGCATTCGAGCGGCATTAGTAGGAGCAATTCCGGATTTCATAATAAGGGTATTCAATAATCGTACATAATTCTTGGGAATATTACCCTCTGTCTCTGCCGTGTTTTTATAAACTGTTTTTTGAGCGAGGCTATGTTGAATATTCCAGAATATTACAAAGAATATTATTTGATTAAAAAGGAAAAAATATTTTTTTGTCATATCAATGATGGGACTTTATGGGCTTTGTTTTCGACTAAAATAAAAAATATTAGACATATTTTAGGGCTAAATTTATACTTAATCTTGTGGTTTTTAGCTGTTTAAATTCATGCAAAAATTACTCCAAATAATTTATTAAAAAAATAAAAAAGCCCTTTCCTGTAAAATTTGGCACGATTTTGGCACTATTTTAACTGCAATATACAATCGACCGCCGATTATATATTGGACTAAAAAATAAATGTAAAATGTTTTGTTTATTCCAAATAAATAATTTTACTTTGGGTCGCAACTCGGGTTTCGTTTTCATCATTTATCCATTTTCGCCTAAGAGATAAAGAGAACGAAGAGCCATAGATCCCTAATTTAAAAGCCAAGTAGTTAAAACTTAAAATTCATTACGCAACAGCATTTCCGCCAAATGAGATGCTGAGATGGATTTTACCATTCGCTCCCCGCCCTTGTGAGCTGGATGATTTTCATGTTGTAGCCCGTATTATTGGGTGAAAAACAAGAGAGGACAAACTATTCTGGTCGCCGCTGAAGTGTCCTTACTTCAATTTTTCAATCTTATACTCAATGATTTAGGGCAATTTGATTGGTCGCCGCCACTTATGACCATTCGCAATCTTAAATTTCCTTACAACAACACACGTTAAACCGTTCGTATCCGCTATCCTGAGGTTCAGGGTATCCCATGTCTGCTTTGAAAATTTTCAATTTTCTCTGCTCGTGATACTCCTTTGTCCTTTCGGTACTCCTATGCACGCCCTTTAACGAATATCTTGAAATATTCGTGGCAAACATGATTTGTGTTTGCTTAAAAATATTTACCGAACAATCCGCCCAAATAAATCAATAAGGTTTCTATTATGAAAAACTTTACTGCTGCCATGCTTTCATTTTATGAGAGTGTAGTTTCCAATTCAGTACAGTCAAAATCTGTAAAAAAATCGGAAGTGGAGCTAATCCGCAATTACCGTGCCAACCTTTTCAACAACATTCCTACAAGAATTTTTTTGTGGGGATTTTATGGTATTTTCTTAGGCCTATTAAAGACAGTCAAAGGACGAGTTTCATCCATTGGTGCTGGACTTAACAGTTTGGGAAAATATCGTAACTATTTAAATTTGGTTACGGGCAGTAGGGTTTACCTTGACGGTGGTCAGGTTTCTACCATTGGTAGAAGCCTTATCGTCGTTTTGGTTGGATTACTGACAATCAATTCTCAGACTGTCTCGGCACAATGTACGGGAGTAGCGGGAACGGTTTTCAGAGACTTCAACCTAAATGGGGTTAAAGACACTTATGATATTGGTTTGGCGGGCGTTACAGTAAAAGCATACAATTCAGCAAATGCTCAAATAGGAGCTACGGCAATTACAGTTGCCAATGGTACTTATTCAATCACAGGAGCAACTGGACAAGTGAGAGTAGAATTCTCTGGATTGCCAGCAGGTTATGTATCAGGTCCAGATGGTTCGAGTAGTTCAACCAGTGTACAGTTTGTAACGGCAAATGCTTGTAATGTTGATTACGGCGTAAACCATCCAGAAGATTTTTGTGCTAAGCAAGGTGTTCAACCAAAAGTGGCAGTACCATGTTTTGCCAATGGTAGTTACGATGCAACGGGAACTAATGGTGCAGGTTTAGAAGATGCTTTGGTTTCTTTTCCTTATGATAGAACGGGGAATAAAGCTACAACGGGCAATGCCCCAAACTTATTGGCTTCTTACAGTACGATTGGATCTGTATGGGGTATGGCTTATAATAAGTATAACAAAACTTTGTTTGCCACGGCGTTTATGAAACGTCACTCAGGTTTTGGTTCAAAAGGAATTGCAGGTTTATACGTTATTCAAAATGCTGATGCAACTGGTTTAGGTACAGTAACAGGTATTAATTTAGAGACAATCCCAGGATTGAGCGTAGGCTTTGCAGGAACAGAACCAACTCGTAATCTTTCGGCTGATAAAACTAAACCTGTGGATGATGGAGGTAATGCAGTTTTTGATGCAGTTGGTAAAATGTCTTTTGGAGATTGTGAATTATCTACTGACGGAAACACATTATATATCACCAACCTTTACGATAAAAAGATTTATGTTCTTGATGTAACGAACCCACTCGTTCCTACATTGATTACTTCGTATTCTGTACCTAATCCAGCTTGTGCAGTTGGTAGTGAATATGCTCCTTTTGGTTTAAAATTTTATAGAGGTAAATTATATGTTGGAGTTATTTGTACATCACAGAGTTCTCAGCCACCAACATTAGGAGCTGCTACAAAGTATGGGCAAACAGGCTTTCAAACAGATAGTTTGAGTTCACCAAATTTGAAAGCAACAGTATATGAATTAAATGGAGCTACTTTTACAACGGCACTTACTCAATTTCCTTTAAATTTCGATAGAGGGTTTTCTAACAGTGGAGCAACAAGTTATGCCATTTGGAGACCTTGGGTTAACAAATATTCTCAAGTACCAAATAATATATCAGAAACTTATCCGCAACCAATGTTATCAGATATTGAATTTGATAGCGATGGCTCAATGATTTTAGGATTTGCCGACCGTTTTTCTCATCAATTAGGGAATGCCAATTTCCCACCTCAAGATGATGAAGCCAGTATATTTTCCAATGGCAATTTTAGCTCAGGAAATACAGGTTTTTCTTCTGATTATACTGCCACTACTGGTTATGCTATTGTAACAAATGCCAGTACTTTTTCTGGAACTTCTTCTGCCTGTACAGACCATACTTCTGGAACAGGAAATTTTCTTGTTGCAAATGGTCCAGTAGCTGCTAATAGTAGAGTTTGGTATAAAACAATTAACGTATCAACCAATAATACTTATCATTTATCTTTTTGGGCAACAGCAATAAATCCTAATAATTTACCTCAATTGTATTTTACTGTTAATGGAGTTAGAGTAGGAACTGATTTCGCTCCTGTAACTTCTACTACCTGCAATTGGGTTAAATATACTGCTCAGTGGAATTCTGGAACGACAGCTATCACCTCTGCGGTCTTTGCCATTGTTAATGGTAATACTAATGCCAGTCCTGGAGGTGTCGGCAACGATTTTGGAATTGATGACATAAGAATTACAGATCCTGGAACATTGACTGGTCGTGTGGAAGGAGATGTGATGCGTGCAACTAAATCTGGGAGTACGTGGACGATTGAAAATAATGGCGTTGCCAGTGGTACTACTACATCGGGAACTAATAAAGGTGGTGGACCTGGTGGAGGAGAATATTACTTTGGAGATTTAACTATTGATCACGACGAACCTACTATGGGTGGGTTATTGCTTTTTCCAGGAACGGGTGAAGTAATGAGTACCATTGCAGGACCTGTTAATATATTTTATTCGGGAGGTACCAGAAGATTTAATAACCAAACTGGTGACTATCTTTATATTGGAGCTCCAACATCCGCAGGATTAGCCACTTGGAATACAGGTGATTATCGTTTGGGACCTTATAAAAGCCCCGCTACTGCTACACGTCCTACTCCAACGGGGGATTACAAACTTTATGATGGCAGTAGTCCAAGCACATTCGGTAAAGCATCTGGTTTAGGAGATTTAGAAATCTTCTGTTCATTAGCTCCCTTAGAAATTGGAAACCGTATTTGGAGAGATTATGACCAAGATGGTATTCAAGATGCTAATGAGCCAGGAATAAATGCAATAACTGTTTTATTATTCAAAGGAGGAGTTCAAGTAGCTACTACTTCTACTAATACGGCGGGTGAGTACTATTTCAATGATGCCAATGTTTCGGGTGGTTTATTACCGAACATGGCTTATGAAATTAGAGTGTTAGCCAGCCAAGTAGGCAATACTTTCCTTTCGCCAAAAGATGCAGGAGGAAATGATATTGCGGATAGTGATGGCGATGGTACTATTCTAAGTGGATATGCAGTAATTCCTCTAACCACAGGCGCTTACGGAGAAAGTAATCACACGTATGATATTGGTTTCTCACCTAACTGTCCAACGTTGAGTAATCCTCAACCCAATAATGGAACTGTTGCGGTTTGTTCGGGTGGGGCATTGTCGTTGTCGTTAACGGCAAGCAATGTGAGTTCACAGCCTTTGCCATCACCAACTACTATCGAATGGGTTGTGTTTAATTCAGCACAAGCAAATCCATATACTTCAACTGATCCAAAGACGATACTTACAACTTCGCCAGCAACGATTAATTTGACGGATGGACCATTGACTACGGGTAATGTTACCAACTTCCCAACTACGGCAGGTACATATTATGTTTATGCGTGTCTGAAGCCAATACCAGATGCTAACAATCCAAACTGTCGTCCGTACGTGGCATATATAGTAACCGTTAGCTCAATTCCATCTGCTCCGAGTTCAGTTTCTGGGGGTACGGTTTGTAAAGTTGGAGCAACAGTTGCCGTTTCAATGAGTGCTGTTTGTGCCTCAGGAACAACACCAACTTGGTATTCTTCAACGGCTTCAACTGCTGCATTGGCAACCACCGCTAATTATGCTCCAAGTATTGCAGCAACTACTCCTTATTATGTAGGATGTAAGAATACAACCACAAATTGTGAGACTGCGGGAGCAAATCGTTCTTTGGTAACGGCAACAGTTGTAAATACGCCATCAGCTCCAACGATTACATTAGGGTCGGGTAGTAATTCAACGGTTTGCACGGGTACATCAGTTACTTTAAATGCTTCATGTAGTACAGGAAATATATCATGGTCAACGGGTGCTACTAATGTTAATTCAATAACGGTAAGTCCTTTAACTACAACAACTTATACAGCTACTTGTACAGTAACAAGTCCAATCACTTGTGCGAGTCCAGCTTCAACTGGCTTCACGGTAACAGTAAATCCAATTCCAAATCCTCCAACCGTATCGGGTGGTGGAGTTTCTATATGTCCAGGAGGTTCAGCAACCTTAACAGCTTCGGGCTGTTCAGATGCAAATGGTTATACATGGTCAAATGGAGGAACTACAAGTTCAATCACAGTTAGCCCTGCCAATACAACAAATTATACGGTTACTTGTAAAGTTAATAATTGTACAAGTCCAGCTTCTGCAAATGCCACAATAACCGTTAACCCAACACCAGCCACTCCAACCATTTCATTAGGAAGTGGAAGTAGTGCTACAATTTGTGCAGGAAGTTCAACAACTTTGGTAGCAAATGGATGTGCAGGAAGCGTATTGTGGTCAAATGGAGCAACAACAAGTTCTATAACGGTAAGCCCTTCAAATACAACGACTTATACGGTTACTTGTTCGGTAAATAACTGTCCAAGTGCAGTATCAACTGGCTTCACTGTAACAGTTAATCAAATACCAAATGCCCCGACTGTATCAGGTGGTGGTGTTTCGATATGTATTGGTAGTTCAGCAACTTTGACAGCTTCGGGTTGTTCAGATGCAAATGGTTAT
>JANPIG010000449.1:0-1635 GCA_031424875.1 Cytophagales bacterium | reverse complement strand
CTCAATCCGTTAATCAAGCGTTTATAGCCTTTTTGGGCGGCTTTGAGGGCATCATTTGAAAAATCAAGGGTGCTTCTGTACTGTGATTGCAACATAAAAAAACGTACCGTCATGGGACTATATGCTTGCTCCAACAAAGGGTGCGTACCCGCCACTAATTCCGCAGGAAGGAAAGAATTTCCGAGCGATTTAGACATTTTTTGTCCGTTCACGGTCAGCATATTCGAGTGCATCCAATAGCGTACTGGTTCTCGACCATTTGCTCCTTTGGCTTGGGCAATTTCACATTCGTGGTGTGGGAATTTCAAGTCCATTCCGCCACCGTGAATATCAAAACTATCCCCTAAGTATTTGGTACTCATGCAAGTACATTCCAAATGCCAACCTGGGAAACCCTCGCCCCAAGGCGAATTCCAACGCATGATGTGTTCGGGAGAGGCTTTTTTCCAGAGGGCAAAATCAAGTGGACTACGTTTTTCTCCTACGCCATCCAAATCACGAGTTTCGGTTAATAAATCGTCTAAAATTCTGCCCGAAAGTTTACCGTATTCGCCTCCTTGTTCGTTATATTTGGCAATATCAAAATACACAGAACCGTTAGATTCGTAGGCTAATCCTTTGTTAATCAACAGAGTAGTAGTTTCGATTTGCTCAACGATATGCCCCGTGGCTGAAGGTTCAATGCTTGGCGGAAGGAAGTTGAATTGTTCCAAAACCTTATGAAAATCGTTGGTATAGCGTTGAACAATCTCCATGGGTTCGAGTTTCTCCAACTTCGCCATTTTCCCGATTTTGTCTTCGCCTTCATCGCCATCGCCCACCAAATGACCTACGTCTGTGATATTACGAACATAGCGAACTTTATAACCAATATGCGAAAGGTAGCGAAACAGCACATCAAAAGTCATAAATGTACGGACGTTTCCTAAGTGGACGTAGTTATAAACAGTAGGTCCACAAACGTACATTCCCACGTGTGGGGCGTTCAGAGGGGTAAACAATTCTTTTTCTCGGCTGAGGGTATTGTATATTTTTAATGGCTGCATTCGGTTTATTATTTTAACAGTTACTTAATAGTTTTAAAGTCAATTCGTTACACTTCAAAAAAGTGTGTAAATCCCTTGTTAATCAATCCAGATTTTATGGGTTGGTCAAAAGTCCACAAATCACATTCTAATTCAATGGTTAATGCTACAAAGGGAACATCTTTTTCATCTATGTCCTTACAAAGTCTATATGCTTCGAGGTAGTTCCCAATTGCAATAATGTCTTCATTTACGAAGGTTATTTTCTGTAAAAGGAGATTGAGATATTCATAAAATTCATCTTCTAATTGCGTATTATTCTTTAAAATTTTCTCTTTGTGTTTGAAAATTTCAACCAGTAAAAACTTGGGAGCAAAAAAGTGATAAGTTTCTTGATTCAGTATTTCCCGAATAAATGAGTTTTTAAGGCGGAGAGCTTTAAAAACAATGTTTGTATCAACGACAACGACTCTTCTATTCATTGATAAAACGTTTTTTATTTTTAATCCACCAATCTGATTTTATTTCATCTCCTAATGTTTCGATACTTTCATCAAAATCAAACTTACGAGCAAGTTCTTCTACTCGTAGGTTTTCGAGAAGTTTAACC
>JANPIG010000448.1:0-1615 GCA_031424875.1 Cytophagales bacterium | reverse complement strand
CCACTTCCTTCGTCATCTTCTGCCCTAATTCAGCATCAATTTCTAATTTTACTGATACGTCTAATTGGTCAACAGAGGGGTTCAATTTCTGAATAACAGAATGTGCTGTGTCAAATTCTCTATCGCCTGATATAGAATTGTATTCCTTTTCAGTAAGCCCACCTTGATTGCCTGAATAGTCGTTAAAACGGACAAAAACGTTTTTTTTATCTAATTTGCCGCCTTCCCAACTCATTACGGTTCCACCCAAATCCCAGCCGATTCCGGTCATCGTAAACGTTTTGCCATTTAACGCTACTATTTCTGAAAGTCTCATTCCCAGCTTTAACCCTTCACGAGAAACCCAAGGAGATTTTAAGGCTAAACCGCCATTATCTGCTACTTTGGCTTTCACCATTACGTCTTGAATTTCCTTGAATTCCTTGCCGTCTTTCCAATATACTTCTACTTCTTTGTCGGTATTTGGAAATAATTTTGTAGCATTAAATTGCCCTTCGCCCGTTTCAATTAGGGCATCTTTTTTAATATTTTCCTTGCCAAATTTCTTTTCAAGTCCCTCTAAACTAACACATTGCAAAATATCTTCTAAATATAAAACCTCTTTTTTAGTGTTGTCGTCAGTGGCTATGGAATCTTTAGTAATAAGGGCTTTTTTTACAGAATCATTATTTTTATTTTCAGCTTGTTTTTGCGAACAACTGCTTAAATATGTAATGGTAATTAAGCTAAGGATTATTTTTTTCATCTTAATAATTGTGATTTTTAGTTTTAAAGTAAAATGAATTGAAGCAATAAAAATGGTATTTTTGACGTATTCTTAGGATAATAGATTTACCTCAAAGGCTTTCCAAAATTACATTGCAAAAATAGCTTAAATTTTAAAAACTAAATTAAATAAAATATATTGGTTCAATTATGTTTTATATGGGATTGATTTGTTAAGTATGGAAGTCGTCCTTCAAAAGGACGACTTCCGTAATATTCCGGCTGTGGGTCCCTGTAGAATATAAGAAGAATCTTTTCAATTAACCAATCAATGATTATACGAAAAATTTTACTTTTCTCTTGCTTACTGATTTCTTGCCAACTGACTGCTCAAAATGCTAAATATACCATTAGCGGTTACGTCCGTGAAAAGGGGAGTCAAGAACATTTGATTGGCGTAAATGTCTATATACCAAGCACTTCCACGGGTACTGCTACCAATACTTACGGGTTTTATTCGCTTACATTACCCGCTGCCGATTCGGTAACGTTGGTTTTTTCGTATGTGGGTTATGAAAGAATTACTCGCAAAGTCGCTCTCAACAAAAGCCTTGAACTCAACATTACTTTGGCTACTTCAACGGAGTTGCAGGAGGTTATTGTTGATGCAAAACGTCAGGAAGAACGAGTGAGCGAGTCAGTGCAAATGAGTAAAATCGAAATCCCGATTAGCCAAATCAAAAAAGTGCCTACTTTTTTGGGTGAAAAGGACGTTTTGCGGGTTTTGCAACTCATGCCAGGCGTGCAAAAAGGCTCAGAAGGGCAAACGGGAATCTATGTACGAGGAGGTGGTCCCGACCAAAATTTGATTATTTTGGATGATGCCATCGTCTATAATGCCAATCACCTT
>JANPIG010000447.1:0-4730 GCA_031424875.1 Cytophagales bacterium | reverse complement strand
CTTTTTCATCCAAAAGATCTTTACACGATTGTGTTGTACATAACAACGCAACAACACCAAAGATTTTGATTGGGTTTAATATATTTTTTAAGTTCATTGTATTTAAGATTTTAAAATTTAAGAAAATATTAATTAAAGTTTTTTGAATAAACAGTTTACTTGTGTGGTAACTAATTATTCGACATTAATTATTATTTAGAATCTGATATTTAAACCAAAAGTTGTAATAGAGGTTGCTGGTGTAACACCTGAATTAACAGCAGTGATACCTGTGCCTGACGATGTAATTGTTGCCTCAGGGTCAATGCCATTGTATTTACTACGGTATTCAGACCAGATTTTTGGTTGTTGAATACTGGTATAAATACGTAATGACTCCATGCCTAATTTTTTAGCGATGGTTTGAGGGAAAGTATAACCGAAGTTAATATTTCTAATTTTTACGAAAGTGCCGTCGAAATATATCAACGTAGTGTTATACTGAGGGAATTCTTGAGTGCTAAAAGGACGAGGAAACTCATTGGTTGGATTGTTTGGTGTCCAATAATCAACTTTAATTTGTTGATAACGACCTGCCAAAGCATTGTTGTCTCGGTGAAAACCACTCACAATCATGTTTCCGAAACGCCCGAACAAAAACGCTGATAAATCAAAGCCTTTGTATGCAAAACGGGTAGTAAAACCAGCACTAAAATCTGGAATATCTGACCCTAAAAGAACTCTATCAGCCGCAGTTATAGCACCATCGCCATTAGTATCTTGTACTTTCACCTGTCCCACACCTGCTCCAAGTGGATTTGCTTTATCTCCTGGATAGAATTTAGCAGCTTCTTCTTTTTCATTTAATTGCCAAATACCTACTTTCTTAAAATCAAAATAAGAGTTTAGTGGCTGACCAATAAACCAACGGTTTCCTAAATCATCTACGGCTCCATTATAAAGAGAAACGATGGCCTCTGAGTTCTTAGTGAAGGTAAAATCTGTAGTCCATTTGAATCCACCTTGTGAATTAATATTAACAGTAGTAATACCTAACTCAATACCTCTATTACGAGTTTGACCAACATTACGAGTTACTGCATTAAAACCAATGGAGCCTGGTAATTGATCAGACAATAATAAATCGGTTGTGTTAGTTTCATATAATTCTATTGAACCTTGAATTTTTCCTTTCAAGAAACTAAAATCTAAACCAATATTAGTAGTTGCCGAAGTCTCCCATTTCAAGTCAGGATTTCCAATTGTACTTGGTCTATATCCAAAAGCGGCTGTGGTTCCCCAAGCATAAGCTGTTCTGCTTAACAATCCTTGTGTTTGATAAGGAGCTACCCCTTGATTACCCACTTTACCCCAGCCCGCACGAAGTTTTAATAAATCTAACCAACTAAGTTGTTTCATAAAATCCTCATTGCTTATATTCCATCCTAAAGCAATTCCTGGGAAATTACCATATTTAGTATTCTCACCAAAACGGCTTGAACCATCAATACGCATAGTTGCTGTCAATAAATATTTATCATTAAAATCATAATTAATACGTGCCATGTATGAATTTATAGTCCATTCACTCAAAAAACTACCAACACCCAGCACTGATCCTGCATTACCCAAATTATGGAACTGCTGTGTTTCGGCTGGCACACCTTGAACATCGGTGGAGTATCTTTCAAAATTATCCCTTTGAATTGATTGAAGTAATGTAACGCCTAAATTATGCTTTTTAGCAAACGTTTTATTGTAGCTTACTACATTTTCAAGTGTCCAGTTGAAACCAATATCATTACGGGTAGATGCCTGTGGGTCTCCCAACTTACGTGCATTGGTAGCAGCTCCGATAAAACGACCAAATCTTGAAATCGTAAAATCTGGCCCGAAATTAACACGATATTTTAAACCTTCAAGAACCTTAACTTCGGCATAAATACTGTTAAAAATTCTATATCTCTTAGCATTATCAACTTGAGCTCCTGGAACTATCTCAGCCAATGGATTTGTCAACAAGGCATCATTGGTTGGTGCAAAAATGACATTCCCATTGTCATCAAAAGGCCGTCCTAATGGGTTTTGTTGAATTGTAAAACTGTAAGGATTCAAGTTTTCTCCGTTTCTAATACTATACATCATATATGAAGACAGTCCGACTCTCAAAGATTTATTGATACTATGGTCTATATTAGCTCTTAATGACATACGTGTATAATCTAAGCCTTCGGAGATTCCTTTATCCTGAAAATATCCGCCCGATATGTAAAACTGAGTTTTGTCATTACCTCCTTGAACACCAATCGAGTGATTTTGCATAATACCATTTTTCAAAATTAAATCCTGATAGTTATTATTTCTACCAGCTGCTAATCCAGCAGCTACCGCAGGGTCACCACCTAAAACAGCTATCTTAGCATCTGCCGCTGCATCTACTACGCCTGTTGGAACGGGATTTCCAGCAGCATCTTTGTAATTATTAGTTGCACGATAGGCTTCACGAACATACTCAGCAAACTCAGTGCCGTTAAACAACTGAATTTTATCTAATGGAGTTGAAACACCTCCATACGTATCAAATGTTACGACAGTTTTACCTCTTTCGGCACCTCTTTTTGTTGTAACAAGTACTACACCATTAGCACCTCTGGCACCATATATTGCTGTTGCAGTAGCATCTTTCAACACCTCCATTGATTGAATATCACTTGGGTTCAAATCTTCGTACCCCGCTGATAATGGAATACCATCTACTACATACAATGGGTCATTGCCAGCGTTGAAAGAACGACGACCTCTAATCAAAATCTTTGGAACAGAACCAGGTTTGGATCCTGATTGAGAAACATCAACGCCAGCCACACGTCCTTGCATGGCTTGTCCCAAACTTGTGATTGGCATTTCCGCAATCTGTTTAGCACTTACTGATGAAATTGCACCAGTCGTTTGGCTCTTCTTTTGGGTTCCGTAACCCACCACAACAACTTCATTTAACGATTGTACATCAAGGTTCAATTTAATATCAACTACCGATTTTGAACCGACTATTAAAGATTCTGAAATAAAGCCAATAGCTGAAAATAATAAACTACCTTTAGCAGGAACCATAATTTTATAGTTACCATTAGCATCCGAAGTTGTTCCTTGATTTGTTCCCTTCACTGCAACACTAACCCCTGGAATACCTTGGCCGTCTTCGGAAGAGGTTATTTTACCCGTTACAGTCTGCTGTCCAAAGCCAGTTAGGGTAACCACTGTTAACAATATTGTTATTGTCCAAGCGATGTTTTGTTTAATTGATAGTAAAGTTTTCATACTCATATTATTATATTGGATTGGATTGGATTGATTTTGAAAAAGCTGTTTAATTTGTTGCAATGGTAACATTAATTTGATTCCAAATTGCCTCAATTTCAGTTGATGAAAGCGGTTGAAAATTTTGTGAAAATTGAAGGATATTATTTCTTGCATGAATAATATCTTCCATTTTCTCTGGATATACCCTAATTAGCGATTCCCAAAAATTAGACAGCATTGAATCGTTGGGTTTATGAACCCAACGAGTAAAATGTTCATCCGTCATAAAATCTTCTGAACCGTAAGATTTATATTTTTGAAAATCTAAGCCTATCACAGTGTGGTATTTTAATATAAATATTTAAATCATTATTTGTATTTATTCTGAAAAGTCTTTAAAACATTCTTTCTACTGAAAAAAAAATATTTTTTGATATTATAGATAATAAAATAGATTTTGTCCACAAAAAAAGCCTGATTATCGCTAATCAGGCTTTATAAATAGAAGCAATAGTTAGGCAAAAGCCATTTTCTCAGGCGAAATATGAGTTTTCAAAGTTCTCAGAGCTCCAAAAATTAAATTATAAACTGATTGAGGATTAATTTTCATTTTTGCTGAAATTTCATCCGTATCCATGTCTTGAAAAAACTTTAATGAAACAGCCTCCCTTTGCCTTTTAGTCAAATACCTAAATGATTCATTAAGGGTGTCTGAAAACATTTTCTCTTCTTCAAACGCAACTAAACGATGCTCATGCGAACCTACCACATCGGGGTTTTCTAAATAATAGGCTTCATGATGTTGTGCATGGCGTTGATTGGTCTCTAAATGTCTAACTAATTTCCGCTTAATAGAAGCCATTAAATAATAACGAACCGAAGTTGTTTCACCAATGTTTTTATGGTTTTTCCAAAGTTCTACAAAAAGGTCATGCAAACAGTCTTTAATTAGTTCACGGTCCGGCGTGAAGCTTGAACTATAATTGTACAAGAAACTTACATAATTTTGATAAATCTGTGTAAATGCTTTATGATTTCCACCACGAAATTCATTCCACATTTGTACTTCATCAATTGTTTTTGGATTGGTCGTCATCTTAGAAGATTGGTTATGGATACTATTTTATCTATGATTAGTAATATTTTCCATTAAAGATAATTTAAATAAATAGTATTATTCAAGGGTTTTATTGAATTTATTACCGTAAACGTTTACGGGAACGTTCTCATTGATAAAATAATCTTTCCCATATTTTAATTTCAATAAAATACATATAAATAACAATTATGTTAATAAGGTTAAAATACTAGTCCTAAAAATTTAAAAGAATTATAGTTAATTGGATTTTACTTATTTTGCATCTATTTTTAGGAAATTATTCATCCACAAAAATCAGTAAACCATGAAAAAACTGTTTATTACCCTGCTCAGTATTGTTATATTGAGTCCC
>JANPIG010000446.1:0-2137 GCA_031424875.1 Cytophagales bacterium | reverse complement strand
AAGTGTTGGGCAAAGACAAACATTCTTCTGAACCATCAATTTAAAGACTTCGGGTGTGCCATAATCCCCGTGTTCAATCGTAGAAATTCCTGCCATAATGGCTCTTCTCATTCCTTCGGCGGTGGCGGCATGAGCAACCACATTTCGTCCAGAACTATTCGCTATTTTTACCACTAATGCTAATTCTTCTTCCAAAAAGGTGGGTTGTGCTTCCTGATTTACACCCCAACGATAATCGGCATATACTTTTATCAAATCTGCCCCCTTTCCAATTTGCGTTCTTACAGCTTTACTCAAATTATCCACGCCATCGGCTTCTTCTGCCCCTTGCAAAATACTTACATCTGACTGAAAACCTTTTGGTCCATAACTTCCTGTAGCCACTAAAGCCCGCCCCGCTACCAACATACGGGGACCGATAATTATTCCTTTTTCAATCGCTCTTTTCAAGCCAACATCATCATAATCAGCGCCTTCCGTTCCCAAATCTCGCACCGTTGTAAAACCTGCGAGCAAGGTATTACGTGCATGAACAGTGGCTCGAACAATTCTTTCTGCCCGAGATTCTTGCAAAACTTGGTCATTCCAAGTGGTTTCATTATAAGGATGTAATAATAAATGCGAATGTCCCTCAATCAGTCCTGGTAAAAGCGTACAATTGGGCAAATTAATAATTTTGACTGCTTGGTTAGGTTTTAGATTTTCACCAACCGCTACTATTCTATCTTTTTGAACCAAAACTTGCCAATTGTTATGTACCGTATTTCCATCAAAAACCCGAGCAGGTTTTAATAAAAGTAAGGTATCTTGAGCATTCGCAGAAAGGGCAAAAAGGAAGATTAGAAAATGTATTAATGTCTTCATAAATTTGATGGGCATAAATTTTGACTTACCATTTACTAAGTTAAGCAAGAATTTTTAAATATATAATTTTTAAATTTCTACTGGTAAGTACAGATAGAAGATAAACTTATAAAATCTGTGGAATGGCCTGCTATACCTACTTAGTAATTAGTAAGTTATTATTTTAAACGGGCCAGAGGTAATTTTTACACCTACTTATTTCATCAAAACCTCTATTTCAAGCTAACCCTTTATTTAATGGAATAATATAAAAATAAATGAAGAAAATATTATTGTAATATTTTTTGATATGTGAAAATAATCAATAGTTTTGTGTTATGATGAAAAATGTTGGCGTGCAAAATATTTATATTTCATCTTTTAGCTTTATTTTACTTCACAAAAACTTCACAAAATGAAAAAAATTATTCAAATGATGGCAATGGTTGCCATATCTTACGTAGTAGTATCATGTTCAGATTCAGCGTTGATTGACTCAGAACTGGCTCAAAATGCTAATAGAAGTAGTGCCAAAGAATCGAGCGAAGGTCGTCAATGTGCTGCCATGGACGTATTGGAAGAAAACAAAAAGGATGACCCTGAATTGGAAAAAAAGATGAAAGACATTGAAGACCAAACAGAAGATTTCATCAAAAAACTAAAGAAGAGTAGAGTTGGAGCAACGGGTACCCTAACAATTCCAGTTGTGGTAAACGTGATTTATAGCAATGCTAATGAGAATATTAGTCAAACTCAGATTCAGTCGCAAATTGAAGTATTAAACAAGGATTTTAGTGCAACTAATGCTGATTTTAGCGCTGTACCAAGTGCTTTTGCCGGCGTAAAATCTAATTTAGAGCTTCAGTTTACGCTCGTAAATGTGGTTCGTAAATCATCTCCCAAAACTTCTTGGGGAACACGTGATGCCATGAAAAGCTCTAAAAAAGGAGGAATTGATCCCACTTCGCCCTCTACTACTTTAAATATTTGGGTTTGTAATATTGGTGGTGGGATTTTGGGTTATGCACAATTTCCCGGTGGTAGTTTAGCTACTGATGGGATTGTTATCGGACCTCAATATTTTGGAAATACAGGTTACGTTTCAGCTCCATACGACAAAGGTAGAACTGCTACGCACGAAGTTGGTCACTGGTTGAATCTTCGTCATATCTGGGGTGATGCTAATTGCGGAAACGATTTGGTTTCTGACACACCAACACAGCAAACTTCCAACTTTGTATGTCCTTCTTTCCCACGTGGAACGTGTAGCAATGGTCCAAACGGCGATATGTTT
>JANPIG010000445.1:0-4023 GCA_031424875.1 Cytophagales bacterium | reverse complement strand
TTGAACAAAAAAGCTACGGGCGTAAGGAATATGAAGAAAATAGCGGTGAGCAAGACGTAAGAATTAAAAGTACCCAAAATATGAGCAATTTTTCCCCAAACCCAAGCCACTTTTTCGCTCAGAAAATCAGAAAATACGCCTATAAGTCCAATGACTAAAGAGGTAATTAGCAAATAGTTAGACCATTCTTTGTGCCTAAAAATAAAATATAATACCAACATACCTACCGTAATGACAAGCATGGTCTCAAGATTTTTTTCTCTTTTCATGTGTATAATTTGTGAGTTAGTGATTTAGTGAGTTGCGAGTTTCTCCACAAATCACTAAATCACAAATCACAACTATTTTAAAATAACGTATAAATAAATGGAGCAATGGCTGATCCACCACCGATTACGATAAGGATACCTATTAAAAGTAATACAAAAATTATGGGTAAGAGCCACCATTTTTTACGCTCTTTTAAAAAACTAAAAAGGTCTGTTAGAAAATCCATGATTATTTTATTTTATATCTTTTACTAATGCTTTAATTAATACTTCATTTGCCAGTGCCGTAGGATGTTCATCGTAAGGAATGGAATATTTTTTATCGGTTGGGTTAAATAGCTTGGAATAGTCCAAAACTTTTACCCCTTTTTGTTTTAATAAACTGATAATCAGCGAATTATCTATCGTAGTAGGATAAATAATTACGTAGAAATTATCATTATCAAATTCTTTTTCATAATTTCTTGAAGCCTGTGCCATTATCTCGGCAGTCAATTCATAATCAGTTTCTGAAATTCTGAAAGGATAGCCAATTTTGAACAACTTTAGAATATTACTTTTCAACATCAACTCATAAAACCAACTTCTAATTTTCCGAGCGTTTCTGAACAAACCATCGTGTTTTAATTCATTGCCAACTTTATGAAAATACGGAGCATTGCCACCATTGTATCCATAATTAGTCAAGGTTCCGATGGCTCGATTTACGTGGTCATTGATAAAGATGTAAAAAGCTATGCCAGTTGATTCTTTCACAATATTCTGGGGCGAATTTGTTTCTAAACGAGCTAACATTTGGTGTGGTCCGTAGCCACTATACGCAAAATTATAAGGCCGGTAGGTACTATCAAATTTCCCAAAGTAATAGGGCAAAGTTTCGTCGCTTTGTACGCCTTCGCCAAATGTCATAGAGCAGCCATAAAATTGAGCGTATTGAGTTCGAGGCTTTGTACTATCTATGGGCGTGATTCTCAGGCTGTTAGTATCAGTTGAGTATTTTATGCTATAAATAATTTTACCATCTACTGTCCGTACGCCTGTGTGTGAGGTATCGGGTTTTGGTTTGTAGCCCAAATTGTCATCAAATACCATCGAATGTGTAGGTCCTTCAATTTTTGGGGATTTTTCGGCTTGTTTTTTTAGTACAATTCCACAAATCCATTCCAACAGAAAGATGGTCAAAAACAACATCAAGCCCGACATCATTAGATTTTGTAACCAACCTATTTTTTGTTTGAAAGCGTACCAAAATGAATACAACAAAAGGCTGTAAATCACATATTTGACGATACCACTAAAATTAATGCCTGCCACTATTCCATTACCATCACCCCTCAAAACATCCATTATCACTAACCCCAAAGTGCCAAAGGTTATCAATAATAATAGCCAAAAAATTATACGCCAAATATTCATGTGCTACAATTTAGTCCAACTTAAATTCATCTTTCCAATCGTCTTTTTCAAGCCATTCGGGTTGGTCTTTTTTATCAAAAATAAAATTGCCAACTACCAAATAGTCCATTTCTGTACGCATGAGGCACTTATAGGCATCTTCAGGCGTACATACGATAGGCTCGCCACGCACGTTGAAACTGGTATTTACTACCAAACCATAACCCGTTTGCTTCTTGAATTCATTAATTAGAGTCCAATATTTTGGATTGGTTTCTTGGTGAACCGTTTGGATACGAGCCGAGAAATCTATGTGCGTTATCGAAGGTAAATCTGAACGTAGATAATACAATTTTTCCATCAAAGGCAAGGAACGATAATTGGCTGGCAATTCTTTCCGACGCTTTTTCTGAACGCCATGTACCAATAACATATAAGGTGAATTGCCTTCTAATTCAAAATATTCTGCTGCATCTTCTGCCAAAACCGAAGGAGCAAATGGTCTAAAGCCTTCACGATACTTGATTTTGAGATTCAATTTCTTCTGCATTTCCTCGTTACGAGCATCCCCTAAAATACTACGACCACCCAAAGCCCGAGGACCAAATTCCATACGTCCTTGAAACCAGCCAACTACGTTTCCTTCCGCAAGAGCAGTAGCAGTTTTAGCGGCTAATTCTTCAAAATTATCATAATGTTTATAAACAGCATTATACTGACGAGCCATTAAACGAGTATCCACATCCGAATATTCAGGTCCTAAATAAGAGCCTTTCATTTCGTCAATGGCACCTGGGGTTATCTTTCTTTCTTGTCCAAAATAAATATACTCACCTGCCAACGCAGCACCCAAAGCTCCTCCAGCATCGCCTGCGGCGGGTTGGATATATACGTTTTCAAAAATCTTAGCATTTTGCAATTTTCCGTTTGCCACACAATTAAGGGCAACGCCTCCTGCCAAACAGATATTCTTTGAACCAGTCAATCTCTGGGCTTCTTTTGCCATTAAAATCACGATTTCTTCCGTAACAATTTGAGCGGCTAAGGCAAAATCACAGTGTTCTTGTTGAAGATTGGTTTCAGATTCACGGCGGGCAAAACCGAAGAGTTTTTCCCATTCCTTATCTTTCACCATACGTAAACCCGTAGCGTAATCGAAATATTCTTGGTTCAACCAAATAGAACCATCTGGGTGAATATCAATGAGTTTGGTACGGATAATATCAGCATAACGAAGCGTATCTGGCGAAGTTGGGTCGCCATAAGGGGCTAAACCCATCAATTTATATTCACCCGAATTTACCTTAAATCCTGCAAAATAAGTAATAGCAGAATACAAAAGTCCAAGCGAATGAGGGAATTTTAATTCTTTTAGAATAGATAAATCTTTTCCTTTTCCGTGACAAATAGAGGCAGTTGCCCACTCGCCCACGCCATCAATCGTAAGAATAGCTGAATCTTCAAAAGGAGAAGGATAGTAGGCACTGGCAGCGTGCGAAAGGTGGTGTTCTGGAAAAAGGAGTTTTACTTTCTTTTTATCGAAATTGCCAATTTTGAAAAGTTCATCATATAACATTCTTTTCAAAAACATTTTCTCTTTCAACCAGACAGGAATGGCCGTTAAAAATGAACGTAATCCACTGGGAGAAAAGGCGTAGTAGGTCTCTAACAAACGCTCAAATTTCAAGAGCGGTTTGTCGTAGAAAACAATAGCATCAAGTTTTTCTAAGCTCAGTCCTGATTCTTTTAAGCAATATTCAACGGCTTTGGTGGGGAAAGCGGGGTCATGTTTGATACGTGTAAAACGTTCTTCCTGAGCAGCCGCAATAATTTCTCCGTTTTGCGTAATAGCCGCCGCCGAATCGTGGTAAAATGCCGAAATGCCTAATATATTCATGTAAAATTTTTCTCTGGGTATTAGTTTAGAGTACAAAAGTACAACGGATTGGGGGAAAAGGCAATTTTGAAGAATTATATCAGTAGAAAATTATTAAAAGGTCTTAAAATAAGGATTTTTTTGCAAATTTTGACTCAATTTTAACGAAAAAATCTCGGCCCCACGTTTGTTTAAATGTTGGGAATTATAGAAATATTGCTGATTGTAACAAAGAGAATCCTTGGAATAATCTAAAAACTGACAACCATATTTTACTGCCGATTCACGGCACAATTTCATTAAATCTTCTTTGTTTTTGTAATATTTTTGTACTTCGTAATATTCTGGTGCATATACCAAAAATACTTTGATATTTTCACGCTTACAAAAACCTAAAAATGCTTCAAATTGTCGTTTTATTTCCTTATCAAATTTGTATTTTGCTCCTTTAGGAAAACGCTTTTTGAAGCGTTCGAAATCTTG
>JANPIG010000444.1:0-2594 GCA_031424875.1 Cytophagales bacterium | reverse complement strand
ACCATGGGTTTTAACCCGTGGAACGGCTCTGTGAAAATTCCCATAAAATCCGTGGATTAAAATCCACGGCTACAAGAGAACCGAGCCTACGGCTCTTTATGAGGCTCAAAAGAGGCATAGGCTCGGTTCTATTGTAGCCATAGGTTTCAACCTATGGAATTCATAAAAATTTTCATGTAAAACATTAGTTTTAAATTTACTTATTCCAATATTTTTTATAATTTTATCGGAATAAAACTATTATTAAATCAAAACTAAAAATACATGAAAAAACTTACCACCCTTGCCATTATGGCAATTATGTTGAACGCTTGTACTAATGAAAACGACAGAAACGAAGCCCTCTCTCCCAATCCTACATCACCCGTTGCTAAAGCCGATATTGACCAACAGATTTTTGTCAGTTTGAAAAAGACAGGCAAATTTGAATGGTCGAGCGTGTCGGATGCCACCGTATGGAGTGCTTTAACACAATCTGATAAAGTGCTTTCGGTAGGTTACAAACCTGAAAATGAAGGAGATATTAATGCTAAAATTCATTTAATTGACATTAATGAAGTCTCTTGGAAAGCAGCTCGTGAGAAAGTTTTGGACATTGTTTTTGAAGAAGAAAGCAAAACAAATCCTTCGCTCAAAAGAAGCGAATTGCAAGTTTTTGAAGAAAATATTTTACCTGTTATCGACTTGAAAGTTAGTAATTTAAGTACTATTGAACGCCTGAGAAATTCGAAATTAATCCGCTATGCTGAACCCATGGGATACGAAGTGAAAAGTAGTTCAGATGCTCGCTCAAAGATAAATTCTGATAGTGGTTGTGGCTCTAATACGGCTGAATCAGGATTGAGTGGTACCGATTATACTACTATTTCGCCCAATGCAAAAGCCTCTTGGAATTTTGCTTATCACAATGTTACACAGGCTTGGGCAAAATCAACGGGTGCAGGAGCAAAAATGGTCGTTATAGATACGGGTTGTAGTGATGCTCAAGAGAATTTGGGTTCCGCCTTTAATCAAGGTTCTTCGTCTGGCAGAACCATTGAAAAATTGGTTACATTACCTCGTAATACATTTTTGGGAATCCCAACTGGCCCCATTGAAACACCTAATGATGCTTGCGGACATGGTACATCTATGCAAGGTGCTGCTTGTGGTCCACGGGGTACGGATGGGAACACGGTTGGTATTGCTTATAACGCTAATTTAATTTCGATTCATGCGGCTCAAGACGTATTTTTAAATGAAAGTCGTGAGTCAAAAGGGGTAGCTGATGCCTTCACATTGGCAGGAAATAGAAGTGATGTAAAAGTGATTTCGATGTCGATGGGCAATATTATTTCGAGTGGACAGATAGCCGATGGCGTGCGCTATGCCTACGGAAAAGGCAAATTAATTTTCTGTGCAGCAGGTACATCTTTTGGTTGGACTGCTGGTTGGACGGGCGTAATTTTTCCCGCCAGCATGGCTGAGGCAGTGGCAGTTACGGGAATAAAAGACAACCTTACCCAACGATGTGATGCCTGTCATGAAGGCTCAGATGTGGACTTTATAGTGGTTATGGAAAAAGCCTCAACCAACAGGAAACCATTGAGTTTAGCTATGAGTGGCGATACGCCCTCAACAGTGGGAGGGTCATCAGTAGCAACGGCTTCAACTGCAGCCATGGCAACTTTAATTTTTGCCAAAACGCCTTCCTTAACTCGTGATCAAGTTTTCAATAAAATGAAAACCAATTCAAGTTATTATCCAAGCCGTAATGGCAATTTTGGTTGGGGTAGAGTGAATGTGGATGGAGCTTTGAATTAAGGGAAAATACGTTTGAAAAGGGGCTGTCTCAGAAGATTTCTTTTTGAGACAGTCCCTTTTTTTCTTTAATAGCTTTGATAATTGAGTAAATCTGAATGATTTTGGGTGGTGGTGTAGATTGTATGTATTTTAGATTTATTTTTGTAAAAAAACAGCATTATGATTTTACCAGAAGATTTCCCGTACATAACATCCATTTATGTAAATGATTGTTATGCGTATCAAGATTTCAATATTGATTTAATCAAGCATCAACCGTTTAGCCATTTGATTTTGACTGGAAAAAATGGGTCGGGGAAGAGTACGATTTTGAAATATATTAATTTGAAATTAACAGAAAGGTTGCCAAATGGTCAAAACCAAATTGTTCTGAACTTCCCAAAATGGAATGATATTATAACAATTTCAAAAAGAGAATTTATTTATTCATTTTTGTTGCCATATAGAAACAGTAAAGGAAATCAAGTGATTTCTCCTACAAAGCAAGATGATTTTGAGCAACAATTATATTCTAATACAACTTCTTCGGAGTTTTTTACAAAAAATTTTAAACAGTTTTTGGTTAATAAAAAAGTGAATCAAGCTTTTGCACAATTAAAAAATAACAAGAGTGAAATAATAAATAGTGATATTTTTTTTCAGGATATAGAGAATATTTTTGGTAAAATTTTTGAAGATATAAATTTAAAACTAATCTTTATTGAGGATTCATACGAGTTTTATATTAAGTTAAGCGATGGTAGAGAATTAACTTTTGACATCCTTCCAGACGGTTTTTCAGCATTTTTAAG
>JANPIG010000443.1:0-1703 GCA_031424875.1 Cytophagales bacterium | reverse complement strand
GAAAAAAGTGGCATTAGATGATTTATGATAACCATACCGCTCTAAAACGTCCGATGATTTTCCTAAAATTGCTGATGCTGATGAATTTGATGATGCTAACTTTGTTAATTGCTTGGCAATAAACTTAGCGTTGGTGTTTTTCTCTAAATGCGATGGCTTATTTACAGGAACTGCTTTGGCATCGTTCACTTCAACGTTACGAAGTGATGTAAATAAATTAGAAGCATTTGCTAATGATACCGAGGCTACTATTAAGCCTGTCGTTATTAATGATTTAATGTTTTTCATGGTTATTTTTTATAATTCCTTACTTTGGCAATGACTATTCTAAAACAATATCCGTGCCAATTATTTTTCGTTTTTTGAAAATTATTTTTTGACATTTTAAAATATTTTTTACACAAATTTCCCTTGGGCACTCTTTTTTGTTTATCATTACGAAAAAGAACAGAAACAAAATCATCATGATACAACAAAATAACAGTCCTGAGAAAATAAGTCTCCATCCTCGCAATAAACACCGTGAACGGTATGATTTTCCGAAACTTATCACGGCTTATCCAGAGCTACAATCGTTTATAATAACCTCTAAATCAGGCGAGGAATCTATTGACTTTGCCAATTCAGATGCAGTGAAGGCTTTGAATAAAGCTTTGTTAGCTCAATTTTATCACATTAAATTTTGGGACATTCCACAGCACTACCTTTGTCCTGCTATTCCTGGCAGAGCAGATTATATCCATTATATAGCAGATTTACTGGCAGAATCAAACGGAGGAGTTATTCCCAAAGGATTGAACATTAAATGTTTAGATGTGGGCGTGGGTGCAAATTGCGTTTACCCCATCATTGGGCGTGAAGAATATGGTTGGGGTTTTGTAGGTTCTGACATTGACCCCTTAGCCATTAGGTCAGCTACTAATATTGTAAATTTCAATCCCATATTAAAAGGTTCAGTCAGTTGTCGTTTACAGAAATATGAAAATGTATTTTTCGATGAAATCATCAAACCCAAAGAATTATTTGATGTAACTATTTGTAATCCACCTTTTCACGCCTCAGAAGCAGAAGCCGTAGAAGCGAATGTACGGAAGGTGGGGAATTTGAAACAACAAAAGATTACAACGCCTTCTCTAAATTTTGGTGGTCAGTCTAAAGAACTCTATTGTGACGGTGGTGAAGCACAATTTATTTGGGAAATGATTAATGAAAGCGCCACCATCCCAGACTTCTGTTTTTGGTTTACAACTTTGGTTTCTAAAAAAGAAAACTTAGCGGGTATTCACAAAACCTTAGCCAAAGTAAAAGCCCTCGAAACAAAAGTAATTGAGATGAAACAAGGACAGAAAAGTAGCAGAATTGTGGCGTGGACATTCTTAACGCCCGAGGAACAAGCAGCTTGGCGAGCGAAGCGGTGGAAATAGACTGGAATGATATTTTACTATTGTTGGGATAAAGACGGTCATCGTTTTTCAAAAGGCTTTGGCACTCAAAACTTGTGTATAAACCATAGTCATCAGAAAAATGATGACCTTAAAACGTATCAATTATATTATAGTAAGGAAATTTATTTACCATGAATTTAAAAGATAATAAGACTAAAAATAGCCCCGATGTAATCCTCATTGGAGCAGGGATTATGAGTGCTACACTGGGCATCATGTTGAAACAATTTCAACCCGATCTCACTATAGAATTGTACG
>JANPIG010000442.1:0-1568 GCA_031424875.1 Cytophagales bacterium | reverse complement strand
CCAGATTGTGAAATGGCATTCAATCCTGATGCTTTGGTGATGAAGGGCGAGTCTTTATTATTTCCAAGAAAACGTAAGGTTGCGGGAATCATCAATCCTTATATTTTAGTAGAAATTCATTCCGATTCTACCGAAGAATTTGATATGAAGGAAAAACTCCCTAGTTATAAAAAATTGGAGTCCATTCATCAAATCATTTATATTGAACAAAACAAACCGTACGTAACGATTTATACTAAAAATCAAGACAATCAGCACTGGTTCAATGACGATTTTGATGATTTAGACGGGATATTTCAAATTGATGGCGTAAATATTCCAATGAAGGAAATTTATCATAAGGTAATTTTTGCTGTAAAATAAAAAATGTTCATTTATTAGATGTTGGACTTACCTCTTGGGCAAGAAGTTATATAATTTTCCATCAAAATTATTATAGTTACTCCAAACCACTGACAATCAAATCTTTCCCTATTGAGTTTTGAATTCCAAATCAAAATCCTTACCTTTGCAGTCCAATTTTAAAAATCAATATACATAATGGAATTACGCAATTATGAAACGGTATTCATCTTAACTCCCGTTTTGTCTGAACAGCAGACAAAGGATGCCGTTGAAAAGTACAAAAAAATCCTAACGGATAATAATGCGACTATCATTAATGAAGACGCATGGGGCATACGTAAGCTGGCGTATCCCATTCAGAACAAACACACAGGTTACTATTACATCATCGAATTCACGGCTGAACCTACTTTGGTAGCGAAGTTGGAACTTGAATACAAGCGTGATGAAAAAGTGATTCGTTTCTTGACAACCGTTCTTGATAAGCACGCAGTGGCTTATAACGAGCGTAAACAAAAAGGTTTAATAGGTAAAAAACAAGAAGACAAAAAAGAAGCTTAATCATCATGACATTAGTAAACGAACCAATCGACAAAAGCGTAGTACGCAAAAAATATTGCCGTTTCAAGAAATCAGGCATTAAATATATCGACTACAAAAATCCAGATTTCTTATTGAAATTGGTGAACGAACAAGGAAAAATTCTTCCTCGTCGTCTTACAGGTACTTCGTTGAAATTTCAACGCAAAGTAGCTACTGCCATCAAACGTGCAAGATTATTGGCTTTAATGCCTTACGTTGCTGACGGTTTAAAATAGGTAATTAGGGGATTAGGGGATTAGGGAATTAGGAATTAGGGAATTAGGGATTAGGCAATTAGTTTATATACTAACTAATTATCGAATCAAAATTCAACAATTCGACAATTCAACAATTCAACAATTCTATAAAATCATTATAAAAAAATGGAAATCATCTTAAAGACTGACATCGCTGGTCTTGGTTATAAAAATGATATAGTTGCCGTAAAACCAGGGTATGGTCGCAACTATCTGATTCCACAAGGATTTGCTACATTAGCAACGGGATCAAGCAGAAAAATTCTTGCTGAAAACATCAAGCAAGTGGCTCATAAAGCTGAAAAAGTGAAATTAGATGCTACGGCATTGTCTGAATCAATTGGTGATTTGTCGCTTAACATCGCTGCAAAAGTGGGTGAAAGT